>JANQKH010000802.1 GCA_028281215.1 Phycisphaeraceae bacterium
TAGAACTCACGGAACGCCTGCTTGGTGGCTTTGAGAATCTCTTCCGACGTGAAATCTTCGTACTCGACGACGGCGGAGTCGTTCATGTCGAAGTGTTTCCAGTCGGTGGTGTTCAGCCAGCCGTTGGCGACGGACTGGAAGTAGAACTCCGTGCCGGCGTAAGGCATGGCGACGTGGAACAGGGCGATGTCGATCGGGCAACTCTTGGCGAAATCGATCGTCTCGCGGACGGTCTGCTTGTTTTCACCAGGGAGGCCGATGATGAAATACGCCCATGTCTTGATGCCGAGCTTGTTGCACATCGCGAGCGTTTCTCGCGCCTGTTCGACCTTCGCGTCTTTCTTGACGTTGTCGAGAACCGTCTGCGAGCCTGATTCGACACCGAACGCGATCAGCCAGCAGCCGGCTTCTTTCATCTTTTTGGCGATCGGTTCGGTCAGCGTGTCCACTCGGCTGTTGCAGGTCCAGCGAACCTTCAAGCCGGACTCGATGATCATGTCGCACAGCTTCTCAAGATTCTTGTGATTGCTTCGGTCGGTGAACAGGTCAGCAAGGAAGAGCACATTGTTGACCTTGTGCTCAGCGAGGTATTGCAGTTCCTCGAAGATCGATTCCGGGCTGCGGTGCCGCACGCTCTTGCCCCATACGACGCCTTCGAAGCAGTAGGTGCAGGAGTAGGGACAGCCGCGGTTGGTCAGCACCCAGACGTAGCGGGAGCCGAGGAACGGCATCTTGTATTTGTCGAGCGGCAGCAGGTGCTGCTTCGGAATGGGCAGGTCGTCCAGCGTGGGTAACAGTTCGCGGTCCGGCGACAAGACACTCTTGCCATCATCGCCGCGGTAGCAAACGCCCTTGATGTCGTTCGGTTCACGGCCTTCCAGCGTGTGGCTGATGATGTCCTTGAACGTCATTTCCGGTTCGTGGCGGATGACGTAGTCAAGGTGTTCGATCAATTCGATGGTGTTCTGCGGCACGGCGGACACGTGGGTGCCGACCGCGACGGTCGTCGCGCCGATCTCCTTCGCCCACTCGATGCCTTTCGCGTCCATTTGGAAGGTGGTGCCGGTTACATACGAGACGTAGAATTTCGGCTTTTCCTTTTCGATTTCCGCTTTGAAATCTTCAGGCGACATTTCTTCCGCGATCGCATCGATAATACGGCAGGACATGTCGTCCGGTACGACGGCGGCAAGGTAGGCCAGCGAAGACTGAGGCCAGATCATTTTCTCGCGACTCTTGCGCCCCCAACGGCACATATCGCGAATGTAGATGTGACCATCGGGGGAGGGCGGGTTTACGATTAAGACGTCAACCATGGTGGTGATCCTTTCAACTTCTCAAACCCAAGGAGAAATGACCAATGACGAAGCACGAATGCCCAATGGGCCTGTGGGTCGTCGTTTCATTTCTCATTGCCTTTGCTTCGGCGGTAAATCGTGCCGAAGATTTTCGTCAATTCGTCTGCTTCTTTCCAAAGTTCGCGTGATGGTTCGGCTGCTTCGGGTATTGCTTTGACGAGCATTCTTAGCCAATACTGAGATTCTCGTGATTCACGTTTACATAAACTGATTCGGTATCGAAACTCTTTCTTTGATCCAGCTTCGTCGGCTTCCAGGTAGTTCGCGCCGACACTTGTTCCTGCTCTAACTAATTGTTTGACCAATGGTGAACTGACTGCTGTAAGGCGAACCGTTTTGGCCAACTCAATGACACGCTCTGCGAAAATCGCAGTCCGTTCCGCGAGATCAAATTGACGTTCCCCAGTATCCGTCATTGGTCATTCGTGCTTCGTCATTGGTCATTCAAAATCTTACACCTCATTATCCGCAGCCATCGCCGCGGCGTGAATCTCTTGTAACTGTTCATCCGTGAATTTCTTCGCGGCCGACTCGGTCTTCTTGACCAGCATGTAGTCGCCGAGGAAAAGGGCATCCATCCCCGTGGTGAGGAAGCACTCGATGGCGTCCTCCGGCGTATTGCAGATAGGCTTACCTCGAATGTTGAAACTGGTGTTGAGCACAACGGCCACGCCAGTGATTTTCTCAAACTCCTCGATCAGTCGGTAGTACCGAGGGTTGTGTTTCTTACTCACACTCTGCACCCGCCCCGTCCCGTCGACGTGGGTCACCGCGGGAATCACTTCTTTCTTTTCCTCCAGCACATCATACACAAGGATCATGTAGGGCGATTTGTAGTCCGTGACAAAATACTCGCCTGTCTTGTCTTCCAGCACACTGGGCGCAAAAGGCCGAAATCCTTCGCGGAATTTCACGCGGGCATTGATAATGTCCTTGTTTTCATCGCGGCGGGGGTCACCCAGGATGGAACGGTTGCCCAGCGCCCGCGGGCCCATTTCCATGCGATCCTGAAACCAAGCGACGATCTTACCTTCGGCCAGCATCTCGGCGGCGCGGCGGGGTGCGTCGTCGACCTTCTGCCATTCGACCTTGTCATCTTCCGAGGCGCCGCCGACGAATTCACCTTCGGCTCCGATCGCAAGTTTTTCGTTGATCGCCTGTTCGTATTGATGGTCTTCGTACCACGGCCCAAAGTAAGCGTGGTCGAAGGTGTAGGTGCGCGGCTTGCGCATCTGGTTGTTCCAGAGCCAGTAGCATGCGCCGAGCGCGGTGCCGGCATCGTTGGCCGCGGGTTGGACGACCACGTCTTCGAAGTCGGTTTCCATCAGGATGCGACCGTTCATGACGGAGTTGAGGCAGACGCCGCCCGCCAGGCAGATTTTCTTCAGACCGGTCTTCTTCTGCAACCAGTTCGCCATATGCAGGCCGACTTCTTCGGTGCGCTGCTGGATCGCCGCGGCGATGTCCATCGCGCGCTGGTCGGGGTCGTTGCTTGATTCAAAGCGCGGGCCGAATGCTTTGAAAAACTTCGGCGAGAACCAATCGGGTCGGCCTTTGACGTGATATTCAAAGTACGACAGATCGACTTCAAACATGCCGTCGTCGGTGGTTTTGATCACATCGCGGCAGGCTTCGATGTAGCGATTGGGGTCACCGTAGGGCGCCATGCCCATCACTTTGCCTTCGCCGGAGTTGAAGCGATGGCCGAGGAATTCAGTGAACGTGCCGTAGACGAGCCCGACCGAATGCGGGAACTTTTTCGTTTGGAAGCAGGTGAGGTCGAGACCCTTGCCCGCGCCGAGCCAGGTCGATTCCCATTCGCCGATGGCGTCGATGGTCATGATCGCGGCTTCGTCGAACGGGCTGGTCAGGAACGTGCTCGCCGCATGGCAGGCGTGATGCTCGGCAAAGTGAAGTTCGGTTTGTTCGGTGACGCCGAGTTCATCGCGCAACGTCTGGCGCAAACGCTTCATCGGCGTTTCAGCGTTCCACCGTCGTTTGACGAGCGTCAGGCTTTTGGGGAAGTATTTGAGCACGTGCCACACGCGTTCCCATTTGCCGATACTCGGATCCCAGTAGTACACAATATGATCGATGTCTTTGGGTTCGATGCCGGCGATGTCACAGCACCATTGAATGGCGTTTTTGGGAAAATCGCCGACGTGCTTCTTGCGCAGGAAACGTTCTTCCTCGACGAGGCCGAGCATCTCACCGTCGCGAATGATCGCGGCGGCGGCGTCGTGGGCGTAGCAGTTGAATCCAAGTATGTACATCTTTCGCAATCTCCCCTGCCTCAAGCTGATTGAACGTTGGGCGTGGCGCCGCCGGTCGGTTCCGTGTGATGGTCGGCCTCGGCGGCGGTCGACTCCGCCTCGCTCGATTGGCAGCACTTGCCGCCTTCGCCGAACAGATACTCAGCCTGCACGAGCGCTTGCTGCTTTTTTCCGACGGCCCAGATCACACGCAGGATGACACCGCCGACGCCGGCCATCGCGCCGCCGACAATCAGCACGTGTTTGAGCCAGTAGCCGAACGTGCCCATGTTCTGATACAGATCGCTGAACGGCCAGATCAACACCGCGCCGAGCAGACACGCGATCGCACCACCGAATAGCAGGTTCCGGTGTTTGACGGTCTTCTGGAGAATTTGTTCAAAAGGTCCGGCTTCACCGCGCGGGCCGATCAGCAGGTAATTCAACTGGTGAACCACAATGCCGGCGCCGAGTAGAATCATGACAGTCAGCGTGGCCACCACGGTGACGAATGGAGCCGGAATGTAAGCCGGACTCAACAATCCGAGAACAAGAAAGCCAATCAGCGCGATCACACTGAACCCCATCATCGTTTTGATGGGCGAATAACAGCACGCGGCGAACATGATGGTGGATAGGAAGCGGAAGCCGTCCTTGACCACACTGAGTTTGCTGCGCCCTTCGCGCTCGGCATACTTCATGCCGTGTACTTCTTCGATCTTCAAGCGCGGGTCGAGCATGCAGATCGCGCTCATCGCGGGGGTGTAGTGCAGTCCGTCCGGCAGGGGCGTCATGAGTTTGAGGCTTTGGCGTCGGATGATGCGGAAGCCCGATGCCGAATCGGTCAGGCTGTTGCCCGATACGAAGCCGAGCAATTTCGCAAAGATGGTGTTCCCCAGTTTGCGGATGAAGGGCATTTCACTTTCAGGGCTCAGCCGCGCGGCGAGGACGACGTCGGCTTGCTTTTCGTTCAGGGCGTTAATCAGGTTGATGCAGAATTCGGGATTGCACGTGCCGTCGCCGTCGATGAAACCAACGAGGTCGGCGTCAGTCGCCTCGAAGCCGGCTTTGATCGCCGCGCCGTAGCCCTTGTTCTTTTCAAAACGGACCTTGACCACTTCCTTGAATTCTGGCTGGTCCACGATTTCCTGCGTGCGGTCGGTGGAGCCGTCGTTGACGAAGACGATGACCATCTCATCGAGCGCGGTTTCGCGGACGACTTTCTCCGGGGCATCAGATAGCCAGCGGGCTAAA
>JANQKH010000347.1 GCA_028281215.1 Phycisphaeraceae bacterium
ACTGCACAAACTGTGGAATCGCCGGCAGTCGACGAAGTTCAACGGCGTGTCGTACATCATCCAGCGCGGGGCCGAAGCGGTTTACAGTGACGCCGGGCAGGAACAGGTCAACGGCCTCGTTTCGTTTTACAAAGAAAACGCCGCGATCGTTCGCGAGACGCTGTCGGAACTCGGCATCGAACCGTTCGGCGGCGTGCATGCGCCCTACGTGTGGGTGAAAACACCGGGCGGCATGTCGAGTTGGGACTTCTTCGACAAACTACTGGGTGAGTGTCACATCGTCGGCACACCCGGGTCCGGCTTCGGCGCATCAGGCGAAGGTTACTTCCGCATCAGCGCATTCAACAGTCGCGAAAAAATCGAAGAGGCGATGGAACGGTTGAAGACGAAGTTGGAAGTTTGAAGTGCGAAGTATGAAGTGCGAAGTATGAAACGGGGAAAGGGATATGATTCGTCCGACTTTCGACTTCTCCCTTAATCATGTCTCAGTGCGACAATTGGGTCTTGCTTCGATGCTTGGATCGCCGGGTAGATGCCGGCGAGGATGCCGACGACCATAGACACCGCCATGCTCACGGCGATGGACCAGCCGGTGGTGACGGGCGGCGCAATGCCTTCGAGTTGGTTCTGGAAGACGCCGAGCACGGCGGTCACCGTCAGGCCGAATGCCACGCCGATTAATCCTCCCAGCGCCGAGAGTACGGTCGTTTCAACGAGGAACTGTGAGAGAATGTGTTTCCGCGTCGCGCCCAGTGCTCGGCGGATGCCGATTTCGCGGATGCGCTCGGTGACCGACGCCAGCATGATGTTGGTGATGCCGATGCCGCCGACGACGAGTCCGACCGCGGCGAGAAAGATCATGAGCATGTTGAACATGCGCAGTGTGCGTGCCTTTTGTTCGAGCAATTCGCGCGGCACAATCAGCGTGTAGTCGAGCTTCGTGCCGTGGTTCATCTCCAGGATGCGCGTGACGGTTTTGGCGACGGGGTCGACGGCGTCTTCGTTGATCGCCTCGATATAAAGTTCACTCAGTTCGATTTCCTTACCTTCGAACGAGCCGGACTTGCGCTGCACGATGCGATTACCGAAGTCGTTGATCGCCGTCGCCATGGGAATGTGCACGTCGAAGTTCAGGTCGCGCCCGACAAGGGAACTGCCCGCGCCGCCGGCGAGCCCCACGCCGCGCAACACGCCGACAACCTTGAACGGCACGACGGAGTTGCCATTGTGGATGTTGATCATGTTTTCAAGCGGGTCTTCCAGGGGGAACAACCGCTCGGCAATCGATGCGCCGATGACAGCCACGCGTTCCGGCCCTTGCTCGTCCGCGCTGGTTAGGTAGCGTCCGCGTTCGACTTCCAGTGAGGTGACGTCGAGCAACGTGCCGTAGGTGCCGAACGCGGCAGCGGGTTGTTGGTCGTCGGTGTTGGTGCGGGAGACCTTCACGCCGACGTGTTTGAGCGGGACAATGCGCGTGCTGAATTCAAGCAGTTTTTTGTCAGTGCGGATATGCCGTTCATCCTTGAAGGTGATGCCGTACTTGAGGATGAACTGTCTTTGGGTACCGCGGTCGGTCGGTTCTTCGGGTTTGACCGATCGGACGATGATGTTGTGGGCGCCGAGTTTTTCGATGTCCGCCAGCGCTTTGCGTTTGTTGCCTTCACCGATGGCGACCATGATGATCACCGCCGCGACGCCGAAAATGATGCCCAGCGCCGTCAGCAGGGAGCGCAGCTTGTGCAGCAGCAGGTTAGCCAGGCCTAGGCGTAATGTTTCGATCAGGAAATTCATTGCAAATTCAAATGGGCAACAACTCCAATTTGGGTAGCCTACAATTGTAGACGATGTAGATGATAAGAGTGCTCCATGGCCGACATTGATGTCCAATCCGAAACCGAAGGCGCCAACAACTGGTCCTACCAGGTCCGCGTCACCGAGGGCGATGACGGCCACGACTACCGCGTAACGCTCAGTTGGTCGGACTACGATCTGTGGAGCCGCGGCCGCGTCGCGCCGCAGCGCGTTGTGCAGGCGGCGTTTCGCTACCTGTTGGAACGCGAGCCGGCGAGCAGCATTCTCAGCAAGTTCGATTGCTCGATCATTCGCCGCTATTTCCCCGAGGTAGACAGGGAATTGCCCGGTTTGCTGTAAAGTGCATGTCGATGCGTTGTCCTGCCGATCGAAACGGAGCGTGATCATGATGCGTGCTGTCACTGTCGCTGTCACTGTCGCTGTCGCTTTGCTCAGTGCGGCGATGCTGCGCCACGCGCCCGCGGATGTGAACATACCCACCGCCAAGCCGGTGCCGATCATGCAAGTGCTGCCGTTGCCGCATAACCAGGCGTCGATCACGCGAAACGGCAAAGAGATTACGCGATACCACTTCGCGCCCAACCTGCATCGGCCGTTTCTCTATCCGATCATCGGACCGTCGGGACGATCACTGACGCGCATGGGCCATCCGCACGACCCGACAAGTCACAGCCATCACAACTCGGTCTGGCTTTCGCATCACAAAGTCGAAGGCTTGGACTTCTGGTCCGATCGCGGCCACGGGCTCATCGAGCATCAGCGCATCATTCAATACACCGACGCCAATGAAGAAGCGTCCATCCTCGCGCTGATTCATTGGAAAGCGACCGGCCAAGGCAAAGACGCAGATGGAAAATCGCACGTCGCACG
>JANQKH010000829.1 GCA_028281215.1 Phycisphaeraceae bacterium
AGAAAGCGAACCGGGACTTGGATTGAGCTATCATCCCACTCCGTCATGCCGAATGTGTTGCCGCAATTTGAATTGTTCACGCGCCTCGCCCGGCGTGGGAACCTCGTGCCGGTTTATCGTCGGCTGATGAGCGACCAACTCACCCCCGTGTTGGCGTACCGTCGCTTGGTGCGCCCCGACGATCGCATGGCTCCAAGCTTTCTGCTCGAGTCGGTCGAAGGCGGTGAGCGGGCCGGGCGGTACAGCTTTCTCGGTGTGCGCCCTGAAGCCGAAATCGTGGCGCGCGGCAACGCCGTGACTTTCACGCATCATCGCGATCCTTCGCAATCGCGATCGTATACCTGTGACGATCCGTTGCGTGAAATGAAACGGCTCACGGCGTCGTGGAATATCGTCGACCTGACCAGTGAACCCGGCGCGCCGGCGCACCTGTCCGACTTGCCGGATTTCACCGGCGGCTGGGTCGGCTTTGCCGGCTACGACACGGTGCGCTACCTGGAAGGCGAAAGCCTGCCCAACGCGCCGGCTGACGATCGCGGCTTACCCGACCTGCACATGGGGTTGTATCGACAGGTTGTCGCATTCGACAACGCCCACAAGACGGTGCTGGTGATTACGCACGCGAATCTGGATGAGCATGACTCGGTTGAGTCAGCGTATCAGTCGGCCGAAGCGGAGTTGGCGGATTTGTTGGCGCGGGTTGAAACGCCATTCCTTCGTGAACAACAAGCGACGGAAATGCGCGTGGGCGAAGTGGACCTAGATTCACCGCCGCCGGCGCTGCCGGTCAGCAACATGGGCGCGGGCGGCTACCAGTCGGCGGTGGACAAGGCCAAGCAATACATCGGCGCGGGTGACATTTTTCAGGTGGTGCCCAGCCAGCGATTTGAGTTGACCACCAGTGCGGATCCGTTTCACATCTATCGCGCGTTGCGGGTGGTGAATCCGTCGCCTTACATGTTCTACGTGCAGATCGAAGGCGGCATGCTGGTTGGTTCGAGCCCGGAAATTCTCTGCCACGTGCATCAAGGCGTTGTGACCAACCGTCCGTTGGCTGGCACGCGCCGGCGCGGGCGGACCGAAGACGAAGACCGCGCGTTGGAAAAAGAACTGCTCGCTGACCCAAAAGAAATTGCCGAGCACGTGATGTTGGTCGATCTCGGCCGTAACGATGTCGGCCGCGTCGCCGTGCCGGGTTCGATCGAATTGCCCGCGGTGATTGAGATTGAACGGTACAGCCACGTCATGCACATTAGCTCCACTGTGACCGGAACCTTGCGTGACGATGCCGACTGTTGGGATGCCTTGCGTGTGATTCTGCCGGTCGGCACGGTCAGCGGCGCGCCGAAGATTCGCGCGATGCAGATCATCGACGAATTGGAGCCGACACGTCGCGGACCGTACGGCGGCGCGGTCGGTTACGTGGACTTCGCCGGCAACATGGACATGGCGATCGCATTGCGCACCATGGTGGTCACGCCTTGTGAGAAAAGACCGGGCGATCCCGAACCAGTCTCGGCATGGAAGGTTCACATCCAGGCCGGCGCCGGCATCGTCGCCGACAGCGTACCGGACCTCGAACACCAGGAAACGGTCAACAAGGCGGCCGCGATGGCCAAAGCCATCGATCTGGCGGAGTCGGCGTTCAAGACGTGATGGTTCGCGGGCGATGGGTGTGTGACGAATAGTTTGACTGTTCCATCATCGCCCACTTTGCCGATAACCCTTGTGATGCCCACGGATATTCAGACCATTCTCAAGTTGGAAGTGCCAGTCATCGTGCAGATTGGTGAACGCCATATGGCGCTGGACGACATTCTGGCCCTGAGCCCCGGCGCGATTGTGGAATTGAATAAGTCGGCTGACGATGAATTGCCCTTGCTGGTCAACAACAAATCGGTAGGCACCGGCACAGCCGTCAAGGTCGGGGAGAAATTCGGCATTCGCATCGAGACGGTCAATTCCGCGGAGGAACGGGTGGAGGCGATCAGCGGGTAGGGGGAATCAAGGACAATCAGGCACCCCCACTTCACCGCTCTTGGAATCAATCCACCTCGCGCACTTTCACCTGCATGCCGTCGGCGGCGATGACTTCAATCTCGGCGCCTTTTTCGATGGCGCCGCCGGTCGCGAGGCAATCGCGCCGTCGACCGTTGATCATGCAAACGCCGATCGGTCGCAGGTCGGTCATCGCTTCACCGGTCAGGCCGATCAGCGCCGCGGCTTCGGATTGGTTGTCGGCGCCCGCGATGCCCTGGCTGCCCATCTTGCGGTCCGGATTGCCGGCGCGCAATTCAATCCGCCTGAAGAACGGCGTGTTCGGCAGCATCTTCATCCCAATCGCGAACATGATCGGCAACGAGATCAATGAAAGGGTCGCGCCGATCAGGCCGACGGTCGTATCCACTTGGAACAGAAAGAACACGCCGAACGCCATGCAGATCAACCCGCAGATCATGATGATCCCGCCCGACGGCACGAACACTTCGACGAACAACAACACCAATGCGATCGCCAGCAACAGCACGGCCCAGAGGAGGCTGGAAGATTCGGCAAGCGTGATCGGTACGGCGGCGAGTGTTTCCATCGTGTGGAATTATAGCGCAGGTGACGCGGTTTGTACCGCCGAATTGCCGAAACCACTACACACTTCGCCGAAACACGAATCGCTGATAGAGAAACGCCAGCACCAGTAGTGACACGCCCAGTCCGAGGAACGAGAACACGCGGTAGAGGTTTTCCAGATGGCCCGCGTCAAACAGGAACACCTTGCCGACCGACAACATCATCACGACGAGTGATGCGTAGCGCAGCACCTGCCCGCGTTTCCAGATCGCCAGCACGAGCAGGATCACGCCGAACACCGTCCACGTGGCGGAGTAGGCGTAATGCTCAGCCGTGCTTAGTGCGCCCGTGATGATCAACAGCCCACCGGCACTGAACGCATGACGCACTTGCAGCGAGCAGAGCGCGAAGGCAAACAGGATGGCCGCGATGCCGGCAAACCGGCGCAGTGTCATGTCACGATGTTTGCCCGCCTGCCACGCAGTCACACCGGCGAGCAGTGCCGGCACGCCGTACACATAAAGCAGGTCGTTGAACACAATGCTTCCCCGAATCACCTGTCCGGTGCGCAGCGGGTTTTCCGTGATTCCGAGCGACATCAAACCATGCCCGATTGCCAGGCAACAGACCGTCACACCACCGTGCAATAGCGATTTAAACGCCCATCGCCTTGCGGCCACGAGCATCACAATGCCCATCGTCAACCACGTGATGGCGTAGGTCGCGTGTTCGTTCAACGTTGCGTTGCCCACCAGGTTCGGCGGATGGAAACCGTGGCGCACCGTCAACGTGATCCACAAAAAGGTCAACGCCATCGCGGTGATCGCCGCAACCATGCCGTGCTGTTTCTGATCATACCGCGCCAGCCATACCGCGATCGCGCCGAACAACACCGCCGGCAACGCGTACGCATACGCCATTTCATTGATCACCACCCAACCGGTCACGTCACGCTGGCTGACCATCGGGTTATGCACGACGCCGAGCATGATCGCTGTGAAGATCAAACTCACCGCGCCGATCAACGACGCCGCAAGATACACCGGCTCCGAACGCTTCCACCTCGCGACGATGAACAATCCGACGGCCAGCGCCAGCCACACATTGATGTACGTTCCCCACTCGGTCAGCGTACCTTGCCCTTCAAACGTTAGGCCGTGGAAGCCGTGCCGGATTTGTAGCGTGATCAACGCGAAGCTGAACATGAACGCGCTACCCGCGGCGAGCATGGACGCCAACGCATCGTTCGCGCGGTGGAACCGCCATGCCATGATCGCACTGAGCAGCGCCGGCATGCCGTAGATGTAGAGCAGCCCGTTGAAGATCAGCGTACCGTTCACCGCTTCGTGGGTGATCAACGGGTTGCGGCCGATCAGTTGCGTCGCCATCGCGATCAGCGCGGTGATGCACAACATGCCGGTCGCCGCATGTCGCAACACCGTCTGCTTGAGCCACTGCGAAAGGAACAACAACACCACACCGATGCCCAGCCAAGTTGTCGAGTAGGTCGCCCACTCGGTAAGCGTGGTGATTTCGCGGTCAAACGAACGGTGGAAACCATGCCGCACGGTGAACGTCATCCACGCAAAAGCGAACACGCCCATCGCCGACCACGCCACAATCGCGCCAATGCGATCACGCTGCTGCATCAACAGCAACGCAATCGCACCGGTCAACACCATCGGCAATGCGTAGTCGAACAGCAGCAGGTTGAAGCCCACCGCCTGTCCGACGTCACTTGGTGCGATGATTGGATTCAACGTAGACAACCCGCCATGCAACGCCGCGCCCAGCGCCAGCACGCCGACTATTTTCCCTCCGATTGAAACGATCGGCCGTTGCCACCGTCGGCCTGCCCAGAGCATGCCCAGGCACGCTGCCAGCCACGTGATCACATACGTGCTCGATTCATGTAAACCTGCCGTCGTATCCGCCAGTTGACCGTGGAATCCATGGCGAATCTGCAACGTCGCCAGTGCAAAGCCGAACGCAATCGCAAGTGATTCCAACGCCTCGGCTATGACCAGGCTCACCGAATACCGGTTGTAAATCCACGCGGTCAACGCAAAACTCATCAGCGGTACACCGTAGCCGTACAACAGCCAGTTCCAGATCACGGTGTCACCCATGGGATAAGTGAGCACGCCCGGGTTCAACAGCAACCGCACCGCGACGACCGCGGTCAACGCCGTCACCACTTTACGCAGCGCGGGTACCTTCAATCGGATTTCAATCACTGCAATGGCCGGAACCATCAACGCCCACGCGACAGTGATCCACTGCCTGCTCAACTCCAACGGCACCGCCAGCGCGAAGAACGCCGCCGCGCCGGTCGCAAGCACGGCGACCACCTCATTGCCGTATGCGAACGTGTCGCGCCGTCGATAGACCGGCACCGCCGCTACGACAAATAAACCGCCGACCAGCGCGCTGACCTGCCACCATTGGAAAACGGCCAGCCCATCGACCGCCCAATACGTGGTCAACATGAACGCCAGCGCTGACATCACCGACAACCCCGCCCAGAGCACAGGTTTGTGCGCAGGCCGCGTGTCGGTGTTGTCAGGTCGGCGATACCAGATGCAACACCATCCGCCGATGGTGTACATCGCGCTGATGCAAAGCGTCACAAAACGGAAACTATCGTCGGCATGCGTCGGGTCGTCAGCCGACAGGTGCCAACCCACTAGCAAGGCGAGCGTCGCTGCGCACGTCACCCAGGGCAGAGCGAGGTAACGTCGATCCAGTCGGCCCAGCACCATCGCGCCGCCGCCGAGCAAGCCGATGTACGCCCAGTCGCCCGCCGCGAAGTTGCCCGCGTGAATCAGTCGGCCGATCAATGCCAGTCCCGTGATCGCCGCCACCCACGAAACAATGTGCGATGGATCGATGCCCCGTCCACCCGTGTCCGTTTCATCATCGACACCATCCCGCGGCAGCGATGCACACACAAAGGCCGCGATGCTGCCGAGCACAAACATGCCCAGCCAAATCGTGTGGTCCGCGTTGGCCGGGTCAGCCAGGTTCACCAGCGTCCATTTCGTCGCCCAACCCATGGCCGCGACCATGGTCAACGCCGACAGATGCCACCAGCCTTGCTTGCGCGTGACGACCACCAGCCCGACCTCAAGGATCAGCAAATACGAAAACAGTTGAGCCGGATGTTGATCCTCCACGCCCACCAGCGCCGGCGTGAGAAACCCCCCAACCATGCCGAGCATCGCTACGAACCAGCCCTGCCGAATGGAAAGAAACACCGCGAGCGCCGTCACCGCTGCCATGCAGCCGAACCCCACCATCGGCGGCAACAATCCATGATGATTCGTCGCCGACAGAGTCACCGCAAACAGGTCGGCAATGCCCGCGGCGCTCAACCCCTGCGCGATGCGCATCGACTTCGACCGCATGAACTCGCCCGCCCCCAGCAACGTGAATCCAAACAGCGCTCCCAGCACGATGCGCACCGTCGGCGTCAGCACCTGCTTCTCAATGCCGTATTTAACCAGGTACGTCCCCGCCAGCGCCAACGCAATCGCTCCGATCCACACAAACAGCCGCGCACCCAAACGCTCTTCAAACGAGGTCTTCGATTTCGAGTTCGCCGACTCTGAATCTGCCGCCGTCGCGCTTCCGCTTTTATCTTCACCGGTCTCATGGCCTTCTTCGTCATCCAGCCTATTCTGCCCGTTTTCATCATCCGCGATTACCGCATCGTCGGCCATGTCATCGATCGATGCTTCATCAACTTCTTGGACTTCGTCTTCTTCGCCGGTCGCAAACGTCGGCTCCGATTCCATGTTGGGTTCGTCAAACGCGCTGACCGACTTGGTCTCCTCTGATTCGGTCGAGCCGGTGACGTCAGCGACATCGAACGTCCCTTCCTCAATCGATGCAGTTTCACTTTCACTTTCAACTTCAATTTCACCTGAGGTGATTGGCTCTTCCGGTTGCGGCAGTGGGGGTGGTTGGGTGGCGGGTTGCTCGTCCGGTACGGTGTCGGCAGATTCGTCGAACGTCCCGCCGTGACTTAGTTTCACCAACCGCTCTTCAATTCGTTCGAGTCGTTGTTCAATCTCCGTCTGTCGGCTCTGCACCATCGATCGGCCGTTGTCCAACTGGTTCATCCGCCGCTCTGCTGCGTCCAGCCGCTGCGCCAGTTTGCCAACCTGACTGCTGCTGCCGATCGCCAGCGCGAATGCGGCAAAAGTCAAAACGAGAATCACGACAACGCCGATGATAATGCATTCCATGGCAGAAACTCCGGGGTTCCGCCAAGACACAATCAAAGCTGATGCCAGTCATCATTCCCGATAAAAACGTGGCTTTTCGCGCAAAAACAAGGGTTAGGCGAGGCAAAGCTGGGCATTTCACGCCCACAGGGTGCATCAGATGCACATCGGTCTGCGACATAGTGAAGTATCATGATCGCTTCGCTTTTGCCAAGGATCGACCATGGATCACAAGCCCGCCATTGCTCTGATCGTTTCAGTTCTTTTCTGTTTCAACACGTCAAGCATCGCGGTCGACAGCGAAGCAATCCCCAAAGCTTCCGTCGACCAGTCCACCCAAAAGTCGGTCAACTTGTTCGACCGCTCAAATCTCGTCGCCTGGTGTATCGTGCCGTTCGATGCGAAGCAGCGTGGCCCCGCTGAACGCGCGAAAATGCTCAATCGGCTCGGTATCCAACGCGTGGCTTACGACTGGCGAGCGAAACACGTCAAGGAATTTGAAGCCGAGATTCTCGCGTACAAGAAACACAACCTCGAATACTTCGCTTTCTGGAGTTGGCATCCCGCGATGGAGCCGTTGATCAAGAAGCACAACATCCGTCCGCAAATCTGGATCACCAATCCAAGTCCGAAAGCCGACACGCAAGCGCAGCGCATTGAGGCCGCAGCCAAACGCCTCGCACCGCTCGTTGAAACAACCCGCCGAATCCGCTGCAAACTCAGTCTCTACAATCACGGCGGCTGGGGAGGTGAGCCGGCGAACCTCGTCGCCGTCTGCCGACATTTGCGCAAGCAGGGCAACGCCGACCACGTCGGCATCGTCTACAACTTCCATCACGGCCATGGACACATTAAGAACTTTGCCGGCGCGCTCAAACAGATGAAACCCTAC
>JANQKH010000831.1 GCA_028281215.1 Phycisphaeraceae bacterium
GAGCGATTCGGTTATAACCCGTATGCATCGGCCGAGCGCCGGCATGACGCGGTGCTCAAGTGGGACAAGGCGGTGCGCGAGGGACGTTTTTCGACATCAGAGTGATTTCGACTTCGGTTGTCGGAACAAAGTTGAACGCTGGTTTCGACGGGAACAGTGAGACCGGGCAGAAAGCCGTTGGCTGATATGGAAGCAGTTGATCACATTGAGATGCGGATCCTCAGCCAGCCGCGCTATTGCTGCGTCGTGCGCGCCGCAGTGGAATCGATCGCGGCCAAACTGGGCATGCCGGAGCAGAAGCGGCACCGCCTGGCGCTGGCCGTCGATGAAGCGATCACCAATGCCATCCGCCACGGCTATCACGAGCAGCCGGACCAGCCGATCTGGATTCGAATGACGCCCTACGGCGACAACGGCACAGCCGGTTTGCAAATTGTGATCGAAGACCGAAGCGTGGGCGTCGACATCGATCAGATCAAGGATCGGGTTGTCGGCCGCGATCAGGAAAGCGAAGTGACGCCGGGTGGTCTGGGGGTGCACATTATCCATCAGGCGGCCGATGAGGTACGATTCGAGAAGCGGACCGACGGCGACGGCTTGCGGTTGACCCTGCGAGCCTCGGCTGACGGGGATGCCAATGCGGAGCCATCCGCCGACAGGGGCACGTAGTATGAGTGACAAAATGACCACAACGCAGAAACCACTGAACGACGGCGTGCAGATCAGCCTCAGCGGCGATATCGATTTCAGTTGCTCGGCTGTCCTTCGCGGTGAGTTGACCGAAATCCTTGATGGCAAGATCGATCGCCTGGTCATCGATCTGGCGGAAGTGTCATACATGGACAGCTCCGGTGTCGCGGTGCTCGTCGAAGCCCTGCGCAAGCAACACGGCCACGGTGGCAAACTCGTGTTGTGTCAACTCCAACAACGTGTCCGCGACATCTTTGAAATCTCGCGACTGCACACGTTATTCGCGATCACGGAAGATGCCGAGCAAGCAGCGAAGGTCTAGGGAGACGATTTTTTTCAATAACGGTTGCTGCATTAAGTTTTTTGATCCGGTCCTTCGTCACGGCGTGCGGCTATTCACTTCCTCCTTTCGACTTCCCCCTTGCGCTTTTCCTGTTACCTTGTGCGCATGTCCAATACCGATCAGGGTCATGCCAGTGAGCCGCCTGCGCCGTCGCGCGTGACAGTCGGCCTTGACCGCCTGGGGCGGCCGGTGATTGCCGGGTTGGCGTACCTTGGCGGGCTCGCTCGCCTGCTGCTCGAAACGGTGGGTTGGATCTGGCGCGGCGTGTTTGACCGCAGTGTGCGCATCGGTCGGCCGGCGGTTTATTCGCAGATCGTGCGGGTCGGCGTGCGTTCGGTCACGGTGATTATGCTGGTCAGCGCGGCGATTGGCTTGATTCTCGCACTTCAAATGGCGCCGCCGTTGGAAGACTTTGGGCAGGTCAATCAGGTCTCGACGATCATCGCCATTGCAGTGGTGCGTGAGCTAGGCCCGCTGATCAGCGCGATTGTGTTGACCGGTTTCGCCGGCGCTGCAATTGCCGCGGAGCTTGGCACGATGGTGGTGGGTGAAGAGATCGAAGCGTTGCGCGCCCACGCGTTGAACCCCACACGGTTTCTCGTCCTGCCGCGCGTGGTGGCGACGACGCTTTGTCTGATCGTGATTACGGTCTTTTCCAATCTCGTGGCGATTGGGGCGGGTTATGCGATTGGCACAACCCTGCTGGGCATTCCGCCGGGCGTCTATCGCAACAACACGATCGAAATCCTCGACTTGGCCGACCTGTTCACCGGCTTGGCCAAAGCGGGTGTGTTCGGCATCATCATCGGCGGGGTGGCGTGCTACAACGGGCTGACTGTCAGCGGCGGCGCGGCGGGCGTCGGCCGGGCGACGACCAACACCGTCGTGCATTGCATCGTCGCCATCATTTTCACCGATCTGATCTTCACCGCGATTTTCTTCGCCTTGGGTTGGACGTAAACACCTTTTTGCGGTGCGACATGACCCACCAAACTGATCATTGTTGCGTAGTAACCTGCTAAGAGGGTCAATCAGTTTCCGCCCGCACCGCCCCCTTGGGGAAGTTGCGGGGCGAAGAACGGCACTGCGAAGTTGAGTTGGCTCGGGCTGAGCACGCCGTTCACATCGCGCAACACTTTCATGCCC
>JANQKH010000850.1 GCA_028281215.1 Phycisphaeraceae bacterium
CCGGCACCGGCGGCGGGCCGGAAAAAACCATTCTGCTGTCCGCGCCGTTCATGGCCGACACCGACTACTGGCTCGCCTCGGCCTATATGCATCCGCCGGATGACGCCGGCTTCGCCACCATTCAGCAACGCGCCGAAAACTGGAACAGCCCGCTGATCAGTGTGCCCGACCGCGGCGCTTGTGATCGCCGCATCTTTCGCAACATGCTGCGGCTGTGCAAACACTACAACGTCAAAATCTGGCATGGACACGATTACAAATCCAACCTGATCGGCCTGATGCTTCGGCCGTTCTGGAAAATGAAACTTGTCACCACCGTGCACGGCTGGGTCAAGCACACCATGAAAACACCGCTCTACTATGCGGTCGATCGCTGGAGCCTGCCGTTCTATCACCATGTGATCTGCGTGTCGGACGACCTGCACGAACGCGTGCTGAAACTGCGCGTCAAACCCGAGCGCTGCACGTGGATCCCCAACGCCATCGATGAGCAGACTTTCAAGCGGCAACATCCCCCTGCCGACGCGGCGATGCGCAAGCAGTTCGACACGCCGGCGGGCAGACTGGTGGTGGGCGCGGTCGGTCGGCTCAGTACGGAAAAAGGGTTTGATCGCCTGATCGAGTCAGCGGTGACGCTGATCAAGGAAGGCATCGACATGGAAGTCTGGATCGCCGGCGAGGGCGACGCCAAGGACGATCTGCAACAACAGATCAATCAAACCGGGCAAGGCGATCGTATCAAGTTGATCGGCTTTTGCGAAGACACGATCGGGCTCTATCACGCGCTCGATGTATTCGTACTCAGCAGTCTGCGCGAGGGGTTGCCCAACGTGGTGCTCGAAGCCGCGTCGATGAACGTGCCGATCGTGTCGACACTGGTCGCCGGCGTGCCGAAAATGCTCACCGACCAACACGACGGCCTGCTCGTACCCATCGCCGACACACCCGCGCTCACTGACGCCATGCGACAGGTGCTGACCGACCCATCACTCCGTGAGTCACTGTCCACGTACGCCCGGCAACTGATTGAAAACGAATACAGTTTCAAACACCGCATGGCCAAGATCAAAACAATCTACGATCAGGTCATGGGGTACAACCATGTGACACCGTCACCGGAAGAACACGCGGTTGCAGGAACAACCCACTAGCTCGAAACGCCAGCGAGGGTACTCTCTCCCGCCCCAATCGGATCCACAAGGATGGGACTCATCAAACAACTCGGACACGCCGCCGGCTCCGTACTGTCCGTCCGTTATCACATCGGACACATGTTGGACCGCGCTGTCGTCGGCCCCGATCGCGGGTTCATCCTTGCCTCGGAACGTATTGCCAAGCGCTCGGGTCAGTTGGGAGTCTACATTCGACAGGCGTTTTATCGAAGAACGCTGGCGGGCGTCGGCGAGGACGTTCATTTCGGGTTCATGTCCCTGTTCAGTAAACGCCAGGCGGCGCTGGGCAATCGCGTATACATCGGGCGGTTCTGTACGGTCGGCTGGGCGGAAATTGGCGATGATGTGATGCTCGCCGATGGTGTACAGATTCTCTCCGGCCGACACCAGCACGGCAGTGAGGCCCACGAAGGCGAAACGCTTAAAGACAACGAGCAGTCATTCAGCCGGGTAACCATTGGTGAAGGCGCATGGCTCGGCGCCAACAGCGTGATCATGGCGGATGTTGGTCAAGGGGCGATCGTGGCTGCGGGGGCCGTGGTCGTCAAACCCGTGCCGGATGGCGGTAAAGTCGGCGGCGTGCCCGCCAAGCCGCTGGGCTAACTTTTTTCATTTCTTCAAGCCCCGGTGTCATACAGTTGACACCCTGTCATTTTCCAAACTTGTAACATGGCGGCGTCCTTCAGCAGGGGTCCGTCCATGCTCTACGAAGCCAATCTCATTCCCATCGACGAAGACCAGATCGCCCACCTCGTGCAGTGTGTCATAGAAAACGACGCAACCGGGATTGAAACGCACATGGCCGAGGCGGTGCGCGTTCGAGATGTGCAAGCGGTCACCCAGCTTTGGAAACGATTCTGGCTTGAACAAGCGCAGGCGACCCTGTTGAAATCGGCCACATCTTCCAAGCAGGTCGGCGAATCGGATTCAATCAATCGGCAACATCGTTGTGGGGCTGCCATGGGGAGCGATTCGCCGCCTGCTTTTTCTTCATCCCACCCGGACGAATCACCCATCACGGCGACTGATCCGGTCATCCTGGAGACGCAAAATGAGACCGGCTGCTGGAAAAAGAATGTGGATAGTCTGTCCGCGCGCATGCAATCGATGGCCTCACGCCCGTTTTTCATGCCGATGCCACCTTGTCACGTGGTGACAACTGAACTGAAACAAGTACACAAGCCGATCAGCCCGAGCAATCCGACCGACCCCGCGAAGGTTCATGACCCATTCACCGAAATCGACGCGTTGTACGACCGCTACCTTTCCGCCCAACCCGGAAACGCCCATGCCTTGGTCAATGGTGTCGCCAAGCAAGCCATGGGAGCAAGCGGGTTCAGCAGCCCGCCGCGCGACCAGGCGCCGGCCAGCCGGGAAGTCATTCAATACGAGGTTGGTTGGAAATATCAACTTCTGTGCAAGGCCTTTGCCAATCTCCCACGCATGCGAGCGGTCTTTGACGCGGACCGTGAACCCTAC
>JANQKH010000859.1 GCA_028281215.1 Phycisphaeraceae bacterium
GATCACGCAACCCATCACAGACCAAAGTGAATCGATTGCCGAGGATGTCACACCCATCGACACACTACTCCTCGCCGCCATGCAATCCCTGCCGAGGGGACAGACGGGGGAAACAGGACGCACCCAACCGGCCATCGCTCGGCCTTGGATGAAATCGGCCAACGCCAATGCATTGCCTTCACTGAACCGTCAAGCGCCAACACCGGTGCGACTTTTTGTTGGCGAAGTCTTCGGGAACGGTTTGTCGCGTAATCTCACGACAATCAAAGTCGGCCATCGCTTCCTGGTCGAACCTGAACCGATGAAAATTGGTTGAAAAGTAAATCACACCGTCCCGATTCATGCGCCCGGCAACGGCTTGCAATAGTGCGGCGTGATGCAACTGCACGTCCCAGTCTTCATCCGTACTCCTACTGTTCGAATACGTGGGCGGATCGACGATCGCCAGGTCGTAAGTTGGATCGCCCGGCGTTTGCGCAACCTTGTCACGAATGACCTGCGTGGCATCAGCGCGGATGAACGCGTGTTTGTCAGCGGGCAGGTTGTTCAACACGAAATTTCGCTTGGCCCATTCGAGGTAGGTGTTGGACAGGTCGACCGTCGTGACCCTGGTGGCGCCGCCGGCCACGGCGTAAACGCTGAACGCGCCGGTGTAGGCAAACAGGTTCAGCACGTGTTTGCCTGCCGCTTCCTTTCGGACCATATCGCGTGTGATGCGGTGATCGAGGAAGAGACCGGTGTCGAGGTAGTCGGACAGGTTGACTTCAAACCGGAGTCCGCCTTCGTTGGCGATCAGCGTGAAACCCTTGTCGCTCAGCTTTTCATATTGCGTGTCGCCGCGTTGTCGGCGTCGGTGTTTGACAAAAATGTTTTGCCGCGGCACATCGAGTGATTTGCCCGCGGTGCGCACCATCAAGTCCAGCCAATCCGCCTGCTGTGCGACGTCGCGATCATGCGGGCGGAAGTACTCGGCGATGTAAAGGCAATCTTCGTAACGATCGACCATCAGTGGGATTTCAGGCACTTCACGGTTGTAGACGCGGTAACACGTGATGCCGCGCCGTGTAGGCCAGCGCCTACGGTGGCGGTCCATCTTTCGCAACCGGTTGGCGAATACCTCCGCCTGTTCGGACGCTTTTAGTTGCAGCCCGCCGAACACCGGCGCGGCCACCTGTTGCGCCGCCGCGTTTGAAGACGATGACGCCTGCTCTTGCGACAACACCGGTGCGGTGAAGTTTCCCTGTTTGAAGAAGGTCGTGTTGACCTGTTCGCCCTGCTTCGGGCCGTGAAACTGGTAGTACGTGCATTCAATCTGGGCATTGAACAGTTTGCGCCGGCGGTCCGCTTTTCGACCAAGCAGGCCTTCAAAGTCAGGCCAGGAGGTCAGCATGAAAAACGACCACGTGGGTAGTTTGCGCAAAATAATCGGCATGGAACGGTAAAGTTCCTGAACCTCGCGTTGTTCAAAGATGCGGTGGCCGTAGGGTGGATTGGTGATAAGGCAACCGTGCGTTCGTTTGGATGCGAGTTCGTCAAAGGGTTTTCGCTGCCAGTGAATGGAATCTTGCACGCCGGCACGTTCGGCATGGCGTCGCGCGAGGGACAAGGCTTGTTCGTCGATGTCAGTGCCAACGATGCGCTCGGGCAGATCCGGCTCAATGAGGTCACGTGCTTCCTCACGCGCCCGATGCCAGGCGTCGGCCTTGTTGGTCTTGAGCCAGTGCCAGTCCTCAGCGGCGAATCGGCGCTGGGCGCCGGGCGCGATGTTGCGACCGATCATCGCCGCCTCGATGCACAGTGTGCCGGAACCACAGAACGGATCGAGCATCGCACGATCGCGGTTCCAGAACGACAAATGTACCAGTGCCGCAGCCAATGTTTCACGAAGCGGCGCGGCGCCGGTCAGATCTCGGTAGCCACGCTTGTGCAAACCGGCGCCGGTGGTGTCGATCGTGAATGTGGCGACGTCATCGAGCAGCGCGACTTCGACGGCGACCGTTGCACCGGACTCGGGCAATTGCCGAACGTGATGAGCGGCCATCAACCTTTCGACGATTGCTTTTTTTACGCTGCGCTGCACCGCAGGCACGCTGGACAGTTGGCTTTTGACCGACCGGCCGGACACGGGAAACGCCGCGTCGGCGGGTATCCACTGCTCCCACGGCAGTGCCTTGACACCTTCAAACAACGCCTCGAAATCCTTTGTATGGAAGCGGGCGATGCGAATTAACACGCGATCGGCGCAACGCAGCCAGAGGTTGCACCGCGCGACGGCGGACAGATCGCCCTGGAATTCGACGCGGCCGGTCGAAGGCGAGGTCGCCTCATAACCGAGCGTCGCCAACTCGCGTTTGACGACGGCTTCGAGCCCAAATGTGCATGTGGCGATGAGGTCCAGCAACATTCGAGGATGATAACGACCAGCGCATGCTGCATCGCGATTAAAATAGAAACCATGTCTCCACGCCGATCCCACCAACCCGGAAGCGCGACACGAGGAGTACATGGCCGCCCTGCCATGGCTGGATTGCTGTGCGCGTGCTGGCTTGCCCTGTACGCGGTCTCAACTGGTGCCGCGGAACCCAACAAGGACGCCGCGGCCAAACCAAAATCGAAACCCAAAACAACGGGAATGCTTTACAAGAAAAACCCGAGGCGGACGACGGGTGTCTATTTTCCCGATGATTGGAAGGCAACGGACAAACGGGCCGCATTGGTTATTTTTCGCTGCAACATTCCAGTTCAACGCGAACATTTCCGCAAGTTGGGCATGGTGATCATCAAGCCGCAACTCGCGGGCGTAAACTCCGGCCGCCTGCCCGGCCTGACGCTGGAACAAATCGCAAAACAACCCAAACCGCGCATGCAGGTGGAAGACGTCAAAAGCGCGATCCGCTTCATCCGCGCCAACGCCGGCAAGTTGGGCATCGATCCCAATCGCATCGTGGCGACCGGTACGTCCGGCGGCGGTGACCTGGCGCTTCAGGCGGCAATCAACACCGCCTTCGAGGATCCACAGGATGACAAGTCGGTCTCGCATCGCCCCGACGGTCTGGTGCTTTATTGTCCCGCCTTCGACGGCATCGATATCTGGTTTGTCCGGATGGATGCGTTCATCCGGCGCATCAAAACCGAAGCGCCGGCGTTTATGCCGCACCTCAAACAATTCATTGTGAACACGACCGATCCTTATGCGACGCCGCGAAACCATCGCGCCGACCTGATCAAACGCGCCGCGACGATTGGCAAACAGCACAACTTCGAAGCGAAACAGGTCGCCGCGTTTCAAGACATTCTGTTAATGTTCAACAAACGCGACTGGCAGTTGCTTCATCCGTATCAGGAGGCGTTGAAGATGTCGGCATCGCGCATTCTGACGAAGGAACCGTTGCCGCCGACGCTGATCATGTACGGCACGCGCGACCATCTGTTTCAACATCAACAGGCGTTCGTCGCCGCGGCGAAGCGAAAGGGGCAGGCGTTCGAGTTGAAGGTGTTCGAGAACGCCGGGCACAGTTTCATGATGCAACCGTCTTTTGAGAAGCCGAGCACGCAAAGGGCGGAGCAGTTCCTGCGTAAGTGGAAGTTCCTCCCTTGATCCGTGACGGTTATCTGCGCTTATTTGCCGGATTCGTTGATTGAATTTGTCTTCGTATGCTTGTGCGTGTCGGGCAAGGTCAGCAACAGTGCCTTGACACTCCAACACGTGGCGGACATTGAAATAAACTGGTCCTTGCCGTGTGGAAAACCGCTTTCAAAGTAGGTTTGGATCGGTCGACTGCGGGTTTTGACATGCCATGACCCGTCCTGCTTTTGTTGCTTGATCAAGTAGGCGACGCCGCGTTTGTAAGCCGCGCTGTCAGGCTGAAGCGATTCGGTTTGTGCAAGTGCGACGAGCACGGTGGCGGTAGCGTACGCATCGGACTCCATGTCGGGCAATTGCGCCCAACCGCCGTCGTCGCGTTGCGATGCCTTGATCGCGCGTGCGATACTCTTCTTCGCGTCATCGTCATCACCGAAGTAGTGCCACAACCGGAGCAAGGACACGCGATCTTCCGTGTCCTTTGGCTTCATTTTCTTCAACCAATCACGGACACCAGTTCGCCGCGATTGAATGGTTTCTTGTTGCTGCTTTGTACCGAATGCGTCGAGTGCGCGGAGCGCGAGATAGGTCGTGGTCAACGCACTGGCCTGCGACGGCGGCCTGCGACCGGTGCGGTTCCAATGGCCGATGTGCTTATCGCGCAGCAACAAGTACGTCGTCACCGCCTCGGTCAATTCGTTCGGCTCAACGCCTGCCGCTTCAAGTCCCCACAGCGCCATGCCCGCGGTATCTACCTGCCCACCAGTCCCCTTCCCGGATAGATACTTCGCTTTGCTTCGTTGGAGGTGTGCGTTCGTTCGTTTGATCTGTTGCTGCAAGTTCTTTTCATTGATTGCAAATCCACGCTTGCGCGCTTCGGGCAACACAATCATTGACATCGCCTGATGATGGCAGGAAAAACAGGATCGTTCTTCGAGGTAAGTCGCCGAACTTTGTTCAATGAGTGGAACCGCGCGTTGAATGGCGGTATGGGCGGCTGCAGCATTCGACTTGTCGGCAACGACAGCCGACGGCGTCACGCAAACCAACAACACCAATGTGATGAAGAAAACACGTTGTCGCGACCGATCATGCATGTGGGCACCGTCACTATCCTACCAACACAGATGGGCATGAAGGCGGAAGCGACGAAAACACAATTCGTGCGTGAGCCGTGCCGTCCGATTACTTCACGGCGATCAGTTCGACGCCACACAGTAATGCCTGTCCTTGCTTGGGTGTCAGTTCGATGTCGAGTTTTCCTTTGATTTCAACGTTCTTAAACTCATGAACGACCACGGGTTTCCCTCCCGCAGTGATGTCGAAATCAGTCAACACGGTCTGACCTTCGAGCGATACGTTGAAGACGCGAGCGCCTGGCGGCAGCTTGGACGGGTCTGCAAAAAACATTCGCACGTTGAACCGGCGGGTGAGGTTTTTGTTTTTCAGGTTCAGCGCGATGGGGATGGATACTTTGGTGACGCCTTCGATGCCGGAACTGCCGATCCAATCGTGACTGCTGCCGCGTGTGAAAGTTTGATGCTCCTTGGGTTGGATGTCGATTTTGAAATCGCCGCCGCGATTCGCCTGCACCCAAAGCGTGCCATCGTTTGCATAGCGATCACCTGGCGCCGCGAAGTTGAATCCGATGCGACGGATCGGTGTCTCTTGTTTTACCTTGGTCAATTGGAAATCGGTCCACACTTTAGCGCTGGGACGATGAACGAGCGATACCGCAACCAGGCGAGAGCGGAGGTGGAACATCCCGTAATTGGGCATGTTCAGCAAGCCGGACGCGGGCAGCAGGCTGGTGGTGCAGCCGGCCTCGAAGCCGTCGAGTTTGACGCTGGAGCGCGTCGCGGGGTCATGGTAGGCCGTACGCCAACCGAGCAGCGTTTCACAGGCGCCAAGCACGGCGCACCCGCTTTTTCGGAAGCCATACGATTCCGGCTCACCGGTGACGGGTGAGATTTTCATCGCGAGTCGACCGGTCTTTGGATCAAACGCAGTGCCGTAACGGTTGAGGACACGATCGCCGATGACGGTGAACGGTCCGTCATAATGTTGTTCGTTGACTTCCCAGAGTTTTTCGCCCGTTTTACCGCGGAAAGCACGGAAGACGCCGTGGGGTCGGCCGGACTTTTTGGCGGTCTGGGCGCGGGTCAGACCAGGCCAACCCCAGCCGTCGTCGGTCCACACCCGTCCGTACCGGTTGGGCACGAGCAGCACGTCGTCTTTTTCGATGTAAGTGAGGTACTTGACCAATCGTTTCAGCTCAAAGGTCCACACCTCATCTCCCGTATCCAGATCAAACGCACGGACGGTCTTGGGTGCATCGGAGATTGTTCGTCCGGCTTCGCTGAAGCCTTCGAATGCATCTTGCTGCAACAAGTCGGTGAGGAAAACACGGTTGTTGCCGGCGATGAACGCGCGGTTGTTGAAGCCGTGGTTTGCGGCGGCCGACCAGAGCAGCTTGCCGGTCTTGCGGTTGAGCGCGAAGACGTGGGACATGGGCATGCGGTCGCCGGTCCAGTCGCCGCCGTTACCGCCGATACCGACGCGTGCGGCTTTCATATCGGAAGGTCGAAACGCGGTGGCGACGAGCACGTCGCCGACGATGCGCGGATGACCCCAGCACAGTGCTTCGCCATTGTCTTTGGGTAACGGCATCTTCCATGCAGGCAGTGCGTCACCGGTTTCGGGATGAAAGCGCAGGCAATGTTCATCGGTGAAGAGGTAGAGGCAATCGCCGGCGCACGCCCAGTTCAGGCCCGTGGCGCGGGCGCGGCGGATGGGTGCGATGCCTTTGGCGGCGGCTTTGTCGTCGATCCATGGTTTGGACTTGGCCAACGTGCCGCCGCCGGAGTGCGTACCGTTGTAGATGTGCATTTTGGGGATCGGTTTTTCCCAGAGCAGTCGGCCGGTGTAGGCGTCGATCGCCGCCATGACGCCGTCGCCCTGAAGGAACATGCGGCCGTCGACGACAAGCGCGCCGGTCGGACGGTTGCCGTGCAGGTAATACTTGCGATCGCTGGCGGGCCCGCCATACCAGAGGACACCCAGCGGCGGGACGACGCCGGTGTCGGATGTGGCGTTGGTCATGGCGGCGTTGGCGTATTCGTGATCCCAGTTGCCTGCGTTTTCAAGTGGTCCGCGCTTGTGCACGCGCCATTGGCCGGCGTGTCGATCGACGGCGGCGCCTCCGTACGGGCGTTGTGATAACAGCGCGACATCGCTTGGTTTGCCGCCACTTTCACTCAACACCAGACTGGCGAAGTAAGGCGGCAACGTGTCGGGTTTCAAATCGAGATGCAACACCGACAGGCGGTGCGTCTCAAAGCAGCCGCGGCGATCGAGCGCGCGGCGAATGCGATCCACCTTCGCCGCGTCACGATCGACCGCCACGATGTAAAGCTTCGAATTGGCGAGCAACCCTTCAACGAGTCGCCCGTCGGTCAGCCCGTCGACCAACGCGTAACCCTTTTCGTGTCCGGCCAGCGTGATGATCGCTTTGGCGTTTTCGGTGTCGCCGACTGGTGAGATTGTCTTACGCTTGTGCACAACGCGTTTCGCATCCAGCGGCGGACCGCCGCAATGGAATCGGCCGTCCTTGTCTGTACCGAAGAGCAAGCCACTCGAGGCATGGCTGTCAACCAGATCACTGACGCCCGGCACGCTGACCTTTTCCGGCCGCGGCGTCTGCGTGCCTTTTGGAAACGCCGAAGCGACACCGGTTTTCAATTCAAAACGATGGGCCTTGCCGCCCGTACCACTGTACGTTCGCGCATAGACGTGACCGTCCTGAATCCAAAGCGGCACCATCATCACGCGCATCGCCATCGACGGCGAACGCCATAATCGCTTGCCCGTCTCGACGTCGAACGCGTTCATGAACACGCCGTCCGCCGGCCAGCAACCGCCGAGCACGAAGAGCATGCCGTCGTGCAGGATCGGCCGGTTCGGCACCGGCCAGGCGGACATCATCCGTTGATGCCCGATGACATACCGGTCGCTGCGACCGACCGCCGCCTTCCAGCGTAGGTCACCGTTGTGATTGAGACAGTAGACGTAGCCGTCGTCGGATCCGACGATGACGAGCTTGTCGGTCGCGATCGGTTGGGTGCGAATCGGTGCGTTGGTGTAGAACCGCCACTGCTCGTCGCCGGTTTTGGCGTCGAGTGCGAGCAAGGCGCCGTTGTGTTCGCAACCAACGAACACGCGCTGGCCGGCGACAGCCGCGCGGTAGCCGGTGTCGCGTTGCAGGTCGCGTCCATGCCGCCACATCGTTTGCCGAACGGGCAGGTCCACCGACCAGCGAAGCTGTACATCCGCCGCGACAGGCAGAACAATCCAACCACAGAACAAAAGCATGAACAGGTATACGAACGGGCGTGGGGCAACTTGCAGCATCGGTCGAATCATCCTGTCTGAAGAGTCAAATATGTAGCCATTTGGGTCACACACCATTGCGTCCCGGGGCAGTCGGGTAACGCCTCACTTATTCCGCGCGGCCGACTGCGCATTTATGCTAACCCGTGATCGGGTTTTTCCAATAGATCAACGGACAAGCAAGCGGCCTGTCGGGCCGGCGCATGCCACCGCGTCAGCAAGTGAGCCGCTCATCGCAAAGCGAGGATCCATGCAAAATCGCCATGCTATCGTTCTGTTTGTGGCATTCATGATGCCAACTCTGTTGCATGCGGAACAACCGGTCAGTTCTCAGGACGCGTGGGAACTCGGCTGGCCGACAATGCAAGGGCCGACGGGCAATTTTCATGTGCCGCAGACCGGCGCGACGTTGATCGATGACCTGTCCAAAGCACGACTGGTTTGGGAAAGTGAGGACAAACGCATCGGCCGCGCCAAACACACCACCGGCGCGTTCAAGGGAAAGACCGCCGTCCAACGAGGCCAGAAGATTCTTGACATCCTCGGCCCGAACGCCAAAGCCAGGCCAGGCGGCTGGGCCGCGCCAATCATCGCTAAGGGCAAGTTGTTCGCCACCACGTTTACCCCAGCCGGCAAACTTTACGACATCACCACCGCCGTGTACGACGCCGATTCCAAGCAGGAAACCGTCGCGGTCAAGGCACACCTAGAAGCTGACGACTTGCTGATCGCACTCGACGCGAAGACCGGCAAAACAGTTTGGACCGCGGCGGAACCGGGCGGCTTTGTCTGGGGCGTCGGCAAACGCAACGGCTTCCAGGTCGCACCGGTGTATCACGGTCGCACGGTTTACAGCATGGGCACGACCGGCCGCGTCTTCGCCTATCGCGCTGAGGACGGCACCAAGCGTTGGGAAACCAAGCCGGAACCGAAAATGATCGAAGCGCGCGACAAGTTTCTCGCCAGGCCGGGCATCCTGCAAGCGTCCGCGCGGTTCGGCTGGCAGCAGTCGCTCGTCTTTGCAGGCGGCACGCTCATCGTCCCGCGAAAAACCACCCTGCTCGGCCTCGATCCCGCCAACGGCAAACCACGTTGGACATTAAAAGACGTCATCTCGCACTGGGCCACACCGACGCTCTGGCGACACGAAGGCAAGGACTACCTGCTCTGCGCAACCGGTGGCAAACCTGGACAGGCAAAACT
>JANQKH010000896.1 GCA_028281215.1 Phycisphaeraceae bacterium
TGCTCAGCGCACTGGGTGTCCCGGTCAACGTTGACGCACCCGATCCGTTTCTCGTCACAGCCGCACCGCAAGGCCGAAGACTTGCCTTGGCGAAGTGGATCGCCGACAAACGCAATCCGTTGACATCACGCTCGCTGGTTAATCGCATTTGGCAGCACCACTTCGGCAAACCGCTGGCCGGCAATCCCAACAACTTCGGCGTCAAGGGCGACAAGCCCACACACCCTGAACTGCTCGACTGGCTCGCAGCCGACTTTGTTGACAACGGCTGGACCATCAAGCGCGTGCACAAACTCATCATGACGTCGCAAACCTACCAGCAGGCAGGACGCCATCCGTCGATGTCGCAACTGCTGAACGTCGACCCGAACAACAAACTGTTCGCCTACCATCCGCCGCGCCGGCTCAGTGCCGAAGAAATCCGCGACGGCATGCTGCGGATCACCGGCGAGTTGAACCCGCAGTTGGGCGGCCTGCCGGTCATGCCGGAGATCAACATGGAAGTCGCGTTGCAACCGCGTATGATTCAGTTTTCAATCGCCCCGGCGTACCAGCCTTCCCCGACGCCGGCGCAACGCAACCGCCGCAGCATTTACGCCTACCGCGTGCGCGGACAGGCGGACCCGTTTCTTGAAGTGTTCAACCAGCCGACGCCCAACGATTCCTGCGAGGCGCGCGACACCGCGTCCGTGTCGCCACAGGCGTTCACGCTGCTCAACAGCGACGTGATGACCGATCGCTCGATCGCCCTTGCGTTGCGGATTGAAAAGGAAGCGAAGAACTTCAATGGGCAAGTGCAACGTGCCTTTAACCTTGCACTCGGTCGCCAAGCCAGTGCCCTCGAACAACAGCGGATGACCGCGTACGTCACGGAGATGCGAACTTATCACGCCAAGCATCAACCCAAACCGGCGGTCTATCCGACGAAGATCACGCGCTCGCTGGTTGAGGAACTGACCGGCAAGCCGTTTGAATACGAAGAGATTCTCCCGGTGTTTGAAAACTACACGCCTGACCGCAAACCCGCTGACGTTTCACCAGAAACCCGCGCGTTGGCGGATCTTTGCCTGCTGCTGTTCAACTGCAACGAGTTCATGTTTGTGTACTGACGAATGACCGCGCATCGATTTTTTGGAATGGAATACCGCCATGAAAACGAACCTTTGCTCACGACCACAATCGACGCCGGCTTCGCGGAGGCAGTTTCTTTACGGACTCGGCGCGTCGCTGGGATCTGTGGCCATGACCGACCTGCTTGCCGGCGGTTCGAGCGTGAATGCTGCAAACGCCGGTGGTCCGCTTGCGCCGCGTTCGCCTGTGCATGCACCGAAAACCAAGGCCGTCATCATGCTGTTCATGGAAGGCGGGCCGGGCCACATGGACACGTTTGATCCGAAGCCGAAGCTCAACCAGTTGCACAAGACCGAGTCGAAGCGCACACGCGGCCTCGAGCGCGGGTTCAAATTTTACGTCGGCAGTCCATTCAAGTTCCGCAAGGTCGGAAATGCAGGCATCGAAATGTGTGACCAGTGGAAATACCTGGCCGACCCCGAAGTCGCGGACGAGTTGTGCAACTATCGTGGTTGCCAGGCCGAGTCATTGAACCATCCCGAAGCGCTGTTTCACATGAATACCGGCAGCCGGCTGGGCGGTGATCCGGCGGTCGGTTCGTGGGCGTCGTACGGACTCGGCACGGTGAACCAGAACCTGCCCTCGTACGTGGTCATGACCGAGTTGGCGATGCCGCAGGGTGGCGCGCGGAACTGGTCGAATGGATTTCTGCCCGCTCACTATCAGGGCACACGTCTGCGGCCGACAGGTTCGCCGATTCTCGATCTGAAACCACCGGCGTACAAATCACGCGAACATCAACGCCGCGCCCTTGACGAATTGGCATTCCTCAACCACCAGCACGCCGCAAAGCATCCGGAACACCACGCCCTGGCGGCGCGGATGGAATCGTATGAACTGGCCTTTCGTATGCAGACCGAAGTGCCTGATGTGATCGACCTGTCCTCGGAATCGAATCACACGCGCGACATGTACGGCCTCGATGATCAGGACACCGCCGAGTTCGGCAGACAGTGTTTGCTTGCCCGGCGGCTGGTCGAAAACGGTGTGCGCTTCGTGCAGATTTTTTCCGGGGGATGGGACAGTCACGATTACCTCGAACGCGGGCACAGCGCGCGGATCAAGAGCGTGGACAAACCCATGGCCGCATTGATCAAAGACCTCAAGCAACGCGGCATGCTCGATGACACGCTGGTCATCTGGACGGGCGAGTTCGGCAGAACGCCGGACAACAACAAGCGAGGCGGCGTCTACTCCCTCGGCCGAGGTGATAACGTCGATGCGATGACCATGCTGCTGGCCGGCGGCGGCGTTCAGCGCGGCGCGATCGTCGGCGCGACCGACGAGATCGGCGCCGCCGCAAGCGACGTCGGCCATCCCATTCGCGACCTGCACGTCACTCTGCTTCACCTGCTCGGTCTCGACGACAACAAGCTGACCTACTTCCACGCCGGGCGATATAAACAGTTGTCACAGTTCGGCGGTGAAGTGATCAAGGAACTGATCGCCTGACCCTCGCTTTCATTCACCCAAATGTGAGCAGCGGTTTTTACGCCGTACTACAAGTGGTAGCCGCCGTAGACATGCTTGTCGATCGCGCCGCAGTATTTGCTGAAGCGGTGCAGCGTCAGGTTCATGCGGTTTAGAATCGCGCAGATCCAAGTGGGAATCATGTTGTTGCACTTGATTTCCAAAACAAACTGGCTCGGCGGAAGGATGAACGGATCTTTCGTCGGTGAACATTCAAACGTGCCGCGAAACGCACGCCAACGGACGTTCGTGTCGATCGTCACCCGCAATCCCGGATCATACCGCCCCATGAAGGCACGGCGGTCATAGCTGGTGATCACCTTCGGCTTCATGTGATCACGGGCGATCAGGCAATACGCCTCATCGAACACCGCATCGCCCAGGTAGTGCGCGCTGTCGCCGCGCCGTCCTTCAAGCGCGGACAGCAGCCGATCACTGTTGAGCACGGTTCGTCGTTTTTGAACCGTGCGATCAATGCGCTGCTTGATTTCCAGAAACACCTGGTCGCCCATTGACATACCGTACTGCCTCAACCTTACTTTGCGGCGAAACTTCACGCCGTCGAGCTTCTCCCAGAACGCCGTGTAGTCAGGCGAATCGTAGTAAAGCGAACTGATTCGGTACTTGCCCTGCGGGTCGCCGTGATGATCGACGTCGATGTAATCGCCTGCCATCGAAAGCAGGCGATTCACCTGCTCGGCCGACACAATGTATTTCAACTCGAAGCGGTTGAAACTTCGCTGATAGGTTGCCTGCACCGCGCCCTTCATCAGTTCTTACTCCCTTCCGGACTCGGTGAACGCGACAGGTCCAGCCAATCAATTCGTCGGATTTCCACGGCCGGTTTTCCGGGCATCGCCAGTTTAATCTCTTGCACAGTCATCGGCGGCACGCGCACCATGGGACGTGTGAATTGGGGCAACAGCTTCACAGTTTCCTTGAATTCCTTGGTCTTGCCTGTGAACCGGATTTCAACCTCCGCCGGCTCCTGCGTCCGCGCTTCGATCATGAACACCGAGTTGCCCGTCAACGCCTGATCAAACTGCGTGGAAAGCGTCATGGGGCTGCCACCTTTTGATCGCACGCGCAACACCCTTTCAGTCTTTCGCGCGATGCCGAACTGCGAGGCCTGCCAACCGTGAATGTTGGTGGTCAGATCCTCGCGGAAGCGATGTTCCAGAATCGCGCGGCGAGGGCGAATGGCTTCGTCCGTGGCATACAACCCAACTTGATCCGTCGGTGGCAATCCAAGGACGTCATAAATCAGTTGGTTGGCCGCGATGCTCGCATCGCCGGTGCCGACGTGACAATCGATCAACGCAGCGTCAACAGGAATCGTCGGCGATACTTCCGTCGTGATCACCGCGCAATTGAACAGTTGCAAGTCCGAATTGGCATCCAACTCCAACGATTTACCGCAATGAAGGAGCACGGTGTTGTAGACGACGCCGTGGCCACCGTCGTTGTACCGCCAGTTTTTGGCGTAGCCGTTGATGCCGATGTTGCAACGTTCCAAACGACAGTTGACGATGATCGGCTCCGAGCCGTCCTTGGTTTCGATCCCGATATTGGCGTGCTTGATGTCGATGTTGAAAATGATCGGCTGCGACTTTTCGCCGATCGAAATGCCTTTGTCGCCCGCCCGCACAATGCGATTGTCGCGCAGAATCGGCCGACTGGTCATGAGATCAATGGCGTCATTGCCCGTATCCGTGAACACGTTGCGTTGAATGATGCCGTGGCTGTAATCGAAGTCGATCGCGTCGCCGTAAGCGTGCAGGAACGTGCAATCTTCCACGTCGACCCCCGACTTCGCTGCCCGCAACGTGTCGTCGCCGATGAGGTTGCGTTCAAAGTGGCAGAAGTTGATCAGCACATCAGACGCGTTGTAGATGCTGACCATTCCGGAGTAGTGCGCGTTGTGAATGTTCTCCGCACTGCCGCCGACGAAACGCACATGCGAGAATCGGCTGCCGGACGAAGCCGGCCCGTTAATGCCGACCATGCCCCAGGGTTGATCGGGATCCAATCGTTCCACGTGAATCGGCTGGGACGCGGTGCCCCGGAACGTCAACTTGCCGTAACTTAAGATGGACACGCCCGGCGCCAGGCGAATGCGCGTACCGGGCTCCACCGTCACATGATGATGTGCCGGGATTACCCAGTCTTCGGTCAGTTCGACCTGCCCCTGCAACGTCTTCGACTCAATTGCCGGGGAAAGCGGAATCACCCAGGGATGAATGCTGTCACACGACGGGACGGACCATTGATCCGTTCGCGTCACCTGCGACGTTTGCTTTGTCACGCGATTCTGTGCGGCGATGTGAACGATGTCGACGCTACCTGCACCTTCCAACTGATATCGATACCCCAGTTTGGCCGGCAACAAGCGAAACACGAATGCTTTCAGGTCGCGCGAATACATGCGCCCCGGGTACAACGTGCCGGGAAGTTCGATGGTGTCGTCAGCCGAACGGGTGAACGCAACGGGCTGTCGCGAGCCATCCGGCATCACGCGGAAGATTTTGCACGACGCAGGCAACGGCTTATTAAATCGAATGCGAACCTGATGACTGGGCGAATAGCCGTCCGCCGTCAGGCTCAGTCGGCCGTCCTCAAAAGCATATTTCACTTCTGCACGACCGAGGCGTTCATTCAACAGTTCAATACGATTGCGGAGGAAAGCTTTCAGTTCGGTGATCGATTCATCAAATGTGCCCGGGGCCCGAAAGTTCCATCCATGTCGGTCGAGTTTGTCGTGCTTCACGTAATCGCGATACCGCTCGTTGGCGGCGTCAATCCGAGCCATCACATGCTCGACAAACGCCGCGTTGTTGATCTGATCGTACAGGTATTGGTTCTTCTGATAGTTGAATTCCGGATGCCGAAGCAACTCTTCAAAGATTCGATTGGTGGCGATATCGACGTCGAACCGGTCCGCCTTCGCGCGGTCGAAGGTCAGACCGATCGAGTCCCACTCCACCATGCGGAAGTTGCCCGCCAGCGGATCGAGGAACACGCAAAGATTGTGATAAGGGTCGTAGTGATTTGTCCCGATGAGTGAGACGAAGGCACAGAACCGCGCCATGTACGCCTCATCGAAAAGCCGAAACGATTGTTGCCAGTACGTCCCCGCGTTGACCTGTTCGATGAGTTGAACCAACGGCGGCTTGGTCCAGGGTGAGGGTGCGTTGTACGTGCTTTCGATGGTCCAGATGTAGGGGTCTTCACAGAACCGGTTGCTGACGCCGAATCGGGCAGATGGATCGCCCATATAGGTGTAGCCCGGCATGAACTGAAGATCACGAATCAGGCTCTCATCGATCGGCGCGATCATCGAATACAAACCCTGGTACTTCCCATTTACCTTAACCGCCGCCATCGTTACCGGCGAGGTCATGAGATCAAATCGGTCGGCGATCAGATAATCCACATATTGAACGATGAACTGACCATCCTTCGGATTGACCAGCGCCAGTTTCCGTCCCAGTTCCAAAGGCGAAGACTTGGAGCTTTTCAGCCGCCAACTCCGCTTGGGATAGAACCAGTGATAGGAGTTGTCGCCTCGATATCGAATCTTGACCTTCTTGTATCCCTCGGCGGTGAGCAGTGTGGCGGACTTTTCGACGAATCCGGACAACGGCAGGTCACTGTTCAATTCGTCGATTGACCTTTCAGGAACGGACAGATCAATCAGCGGCACATGCGCGTTTTCCGTCGGATGCCAGTTTGTGGTCAGCGTGTCGCGCAC
>JANQKH010000079.1 GCA_028281215.1 Phycisphaeraceae bacterium
CCCGGTCACGCCGACTTCGGCGGCGAGGTCGAACGTGTGCTCATGCTTGCCGACGGCGCGCTGTTGCTCGTCGATGCCTTCGAGGGCCCCATGCCGCAGACGCGGTTCGTGCTTCAGAAAGCGTTGCAGAACGGGCTCAAACCAATCGTCGTGATCAACAAGGTCGATCGCCCCGATGCCCGGCCGGACGATGTTGTCGACGAAGTGTTCGACCTGCTTGTTTCGCTCGACGCCGACGATGAGGCGCTCGACTTCCCCGTGCTGTTCGCTTCGGCGCGCGACGGTTGGGCGACGACCGATCTGTCACAACCCAACAACGACCTGCGGCCGGTTTTCGAAACCATCGTCGAACACATTCCGGCTCCCGGGAATGACCCAGGTAAACCGCTGCAGATGCTGGTGACGTCGCTGGAATACTCCGACTACACCGGCCGCATCGCCGTCGGCCGGGTGATGGGCGGCACGCTGAAGGAAGGTCAAAGCGTGGCTGTCTTCGATCGCGATGGCCGCAAGACCTATCAGCGCGCGCTGCACGTGAATCAGTTTGAAGGCCTCGGCAAACAACGTGTCGATGAAGTGACCGCAGGCGACATCTGCGCCATCGTGGGTCTCGAATCCATCGATATCGGCGACACCATCGCCGATCCCGAGCAGGGCGAAGCGCTGCCTACGATCAGCGTTGACGAGCCGACACTCAACCTGACCATCCGCGTCAACGACGGTCCGTTTGCCGGCAAGGAAGGCACGTACGTCACCAGCCGGCAGATCAACGATCGGTTGCAGCGCGAGTTGCAATCCAACGTTGCGCTGCGTGTTTCGCAGGGTGAAACACCGGAAGAATTCTTGCTTGCGGGGCGCGGCGTGATGCACCTTGGCATTCTCATGGAGAACATGCGGCGCGAAGGGTACGAATTCTGCGCGGGTAAACCGAAGGTTATCTTCAAGGAAGTCGACGGCAAGAAGCACGAACCGATCGAACGCCTGGTCATCGATTGTCCAAGTGATACGCAAAGCGCGGTCATGGGTTTGATCGGCGACCGCCGCGCGGAGATGGTGGCGATGGACGCCCGCGCCGGCATGGACGGCTTTATTCACATGGAATTTTTAATTCCCGCCCGCGGGTTGATCGGCCTGCGCAGCCGCATGCTCACCGCCACGCAGGGCAAGGCGATCATGCACCATACCTTCGAGCGATACGAATCGATGCGCGGCGACATTCCCCAACGCCACGCGGGCGTCATGATCGCCACCGACCCGGGCCAGGTCACGCCTTACGCGCTCGACTACCTCTATGACCGCGGCTTCTTCTTCGTCAAGCCGGGCGATCAGGTCTATGAAGGCCAGGTCGTCGGCGAACACTGCAAAGACGGCGACATCGCGGTCAACGTGGTGCGCACCAAGAAACTCACCAACATCCGCGCCGCCGGCAAAGACGATTCCTCGCAGGTCCGCCCGGCACGCGAGCTCTCACTCGAAGCCGCGCTGGAATACATTCAGGACGATGAGTTGGTCGAAATGACGCCGGAGAGTTTGCGCTTGCGCAAGCGGTTGTTGAAGGAAAGCGACCGCCGCCGCGAAGCCCGACGCGGGGCTTAAATAGCCCCATCATCCCGGTGGAAATTGGCCGGAGGCCGACGTTTACTACGTCGCCGCCTCGCTCGCGTGGTCTTCATCCGATCCGTTGAACGACTCGGAATCCCGCCGGGATGGCGGGTTTATGTCACGGACGCCGGGCGCGTTTCAATTACTTAGAATCCCCCTATGAAGTACGTTTTGATCATCCCCGACGGCGCGGCCGATCACCCCTTGCCGGAACTCGGCGGCAAGACTGCGTTCGAGGCCGCGAATATTCCCCACATCGATCGCCTGTCCATCGAAGGCCGCCAGGGCACGGCCGCGACGACACCTGACGGTATGCCTTGCGGGTCCGATGTCTGTTGCATGAGTGTGCTTGGTTACGACCCCGCGACTTACCACAGGGGGCGCGCGCCGCTCGAAGCGGCGGCGCTGGGCATCGAACTGATCGCCACCGACTGGATTTTCCGCGTCAACTTCGTCACGATCGAAGACGGCGTCATGCAGGATCACTCGGCCGGCGCGATCTCAGACGAAGAAGGTCAGGCGTTGCTGCTCGAGTATGCGAAGAACGTCGAAGCCTCAGGCAGCTTTGAAGGCATGACGCTCTATCCCGGCGTCAGCTATCGCAACATTCTGATCGACTCATCCGGTCGGGATTACAGTGCCTTGCAGACCACACCGCCACACGATATTCCCGGTCAGGCGATGCGCGATTATTTACCGCAAGGTGGTGAGTACGCGGAACTGTTGCAGCAGATGATCGCCGAGAGCGAGGTGATGTTTGCGTCGCACGAGGTAAACGTCGCGAGGCGGGCGAAGGGTTTGAAGCCGGCGACGCATCTGTGGCCGTGGGGCCAGGGCCGCAAGCCGGACATGCCCAGCTTTGAATCGCGATTCGGACTCAAGGCGGCGATGATCACCGCGGTCGATTTGCTCGCCGGCATCTCGGTTTTCATCGATTGGGACCGCCTGCCGGTGCCGGGCCAGACCAGTTACCACGACACGGACTACGCCGCCGCCGGTGAACACGCGATCGCTGCGTTGGATGAATACGATCTGGTCTGTGTACATATCGAAGCGCCGGACGAAGCTTCCCACGCCGCCGACGCCAAGACGAAAGTCGCCGCCATCGAAGCGATCGACCAACATGTCGTCGGCCCGATTCACACAGCGCTCGAAGCGCGCGAAGCATCAAATGGCGAGCCGTCGCGGATCCTGTTGTTGCCGGATCATTACACCGCCGTCAGCACGCGCAAACACGACCCGACGCCGGTGCCCTTCGCGTTGTGCGGGCACAACATCCACGCGGTGTTGAAAAAGCCGTACACCGAAGCGAACGCGAACGAATCGGACCTGCACATCGAGCACGGGCATGAATTGATGGAGTATTTCTTGAAGAGTTCGCTGTGACGGGTGTCGATTCAGGGGCACTCGTGCTTGCCGGTACAATGAAAACACCACGCCTCACGGGGAACGATCATGTTGGAACATCGAACCGTTCGCGCTGCGGTCCTGTTGGCCATCACCGCGGCCGCGCTCACCTGCACAACGGGTTGCCAGTCGGTCAAGATCACGCACGACAAACGCATCGCCGGCTTCACGAAGAAGTCGTTGCAGGATCGCGGCGTCATCCTGCTGGTCAAGGTCGATCACTGGACCGAAGGTGAACACCCCGGCCTGACCCGCGCGATGTGGAACACGTTCACGCGCGAGATGAAAGACGTGTCAGTGGTGACCGGCCGCGACGCCCTCGCCGTCGCCGCAGCATATGACATGGAACCGCAGGCGCGCAAGATCGCCGAGTCGTTCCAGCGCATGCAGACATTGGACCGCGACGCGTTTGCGGCGGTGGCGCCCAAGTGGCGTGAGGCGTTCGGGTCGCGGTACATCGTCGTCGTCGCGGTCAGCGATCCGTTCACGTTCCGCCGATTCGACAAGGACGTTGACGAGAAGTACGACTACAAGAAGATGGAAGTCGAAGAATCAACGACGACCACCACGTGGACCTCCGGCACCAAGACGGTGATCCGTTTGTTCGCTGTGCCGGTCGACAAACCGGTCGTCGCCTGTCGGCTCTATGCTGAAGGCGTCTTCACCAACGTCAACGAACAGACGCGGCGGCACGACTCAGACGACAGCTTCGGCCAGGCGTTGCTCGGCTCCCTGCTCGACAGCCTCGGCGACGACCCGCGCGAATACCCCGATGCCCCCAGCGGCCAGAACTCCGCCGCCAAAACCCTGATCCAAATGCTCGCACGGTTGAATCAACCACCGCGGCGAAATTAAGCGTTATTAGTGAACTCCATAGCCCGCGGGGTATGCGTCTCGCCCGTTGTGGCATTGTTTTTTAAACATTTGAAGAGTGAGATGCCCGTCATGCGGGGACCAGGCTTTCGCCATGGTGCCAATATATTTGTTCATTCCCGCGTGATGAACTCATCCAGATTCATCAACACCCGCGCAACCGCCACCCATGACGCGGCCTCAGCGTCGCTGAATCCGTTGGGTCGCGTCTTCGGCGCGATCTTTTTCGCGGCTTCGGCATCACCGGCGAAGCGTTGATGTTGCAGCAATTGGAACTTCAACAGGCGATCTGTTTCCGCCCGCGACGGCACGCGCGACATACAAAGTCGAAACGCGTGAATGATGCGATTCCGCCGCGATATATCGGGAGGCGCTTGGCCATTGTCATTTCGCCCGCCTTGCGCCGCCGCCATCGGCACTTCACGCATCGCGCGCGCCGCCAACCCTTGGGCCAACTCGAAAATGGGTTCCGCGTTCGCCATCGTTAGTGATTGCAACGGGGTATTCGATCGAATGCGTTGCGTGCACGTCGTCGTAAAATTCGGTGAATCGAACGTGGTCAACATGGGATACGGCGCGCTGCGGTAGAAAAATGTATACATGCCGCGGCGGTATCGATCCGGTCCCGTGCTCGTCGGCCAACCTTTTTTGTTTTGCGTGAAGTTGTAAACGCCCGGCGGTTGCGGCGGATGCACACTTGGGCCGCCGATCTTTTTCGTCAACATGCCGCTTGCCGACAGTGCCAGGTCGCGCACGATTTCACCTTCGACCCGCAAGCGCGCCTGCCGGGCGTACCACTGGTTATTCGGGTCGCGCTTGTGCAGGTCGGCGCGGAAGTGGGACGACTGCCGATACGTCGCCGACGTGACGATCAGTTTATGCATCGCTTTGAGCGACCACTTCTTCGCGATGAACTGGTCGGCCAGGTAATCGAGCAGTTTCGGATGCGTCGGTGGTGTGCTTTGCGTGCCGAAGTCTTCTTCGGTCTCCACCAATCCACGGCCGAAATAGCGCATCCACACGCTATTCATCGTCACGCGCGGCGTCAACGGATTCGACGGATCGACCAGCCATTTCGCCAGATCGAGACGCGTCTTGCGGCCTTTGGTTTCTTTCCTGATCGCCGGCAACACCTCGGGTACGGCGGCGGAAACCGGATCGCCCGGCCGTAAAAAATCTCCACGAATATGCACGTGCGTCTGTCGCGGCTTGGCCAGTTCACCCATCACCATCACAGCCGGGTGTGATCGGCTTAGCTTTGTTAACTCACCCTTGAGCTTTTTCACGTCGCCCTGCAACGCCTTCTTTTTATCGCCTTCCTTGGCGAGCTTGACCGCCTTTTCCTTCGCGGCGATCTGATCGCGAATCGCTTTTTCCTGCTTCGCTACATGGTCCGGCACATGCCGAGCGGTCGGGCCGGTATTGTTCGCGTCTTGCGCGTGATTGAAGAAGTCGAAGAACTGGTAAAACTCCTTCTGCGTCAACGGGTCGTACGGATGATTGTGACATTGCGTGCAGCCGATAGTCAGTCCCAGCCAGACCTGGGCGGTGGTGTTCACGCGGTCGACGGTCGCTTCGACGCGGAACTGATCCGCCTTGGAACCGCCTTCCTGATTGATCAGCGTGTTGCGATGAAACGCCGTGGCGATGCGCTGCGCGGTGGTCGCCTTCGGCAGAAGGTCGCCGGCGATCTGTTCGATGGTGAACTGATCAAACGGCATGTCTGCATTGATCGCATGGATCACCCAGTCGCGGTACGGCCACATGGTCCGTCCACCGTCGATCGAATAGCCGTGCGAATCAGCGTACCGCGCTTGATCAAGCCAGTGGCGACCCCAGCGTTCACCGTAGTGCGGCGATTGAAGCACGCGGTCGACCAGCCGTTCATAGGCGTCCGCCCGCTTGTCGTTCACAAAAGCCTCCACCTCGTCGACCGAAGGCAACAAGCCGAGCAGGTCGAGGTGCAGCCGGCGGATCAACGTGTAGCGATCGGCCTCGGGCGATGGTCGAAGGTTCATCGATTCCAACTTCGCCAGAATGAAACGATCAATATCGTTGCGCGGCCAATCCTTCTGCTTCACCGTGGGCGGCTGATAGCGTTTGACCGGTTGGAATGCCCAGTGCGAACTGACGCGCCGGCCGTCCTTGGAAACTGGTTCGTCCGGCCAGTTGGCGCCCTGTTCAATCCAAGCCGTGAGAATGTCGATCTCTTTGTCGCTGAGGGCCTCGCCTTTGGGCGGCATGATCTCTTCAGGGTCTTCGGTCGTGACGAGGTAGATCAGTTCGCTATCGTCGGGTTTGCCGGGTTCGATGATCTTGCCACCGACGCCGCCGCGCATCGCGTCTTCTTTTTGGTCGAGCCGCAGACCGCTTTTCTGTTTGATCGCACCGTGACACTTGAAGCAATGCTTGGCGAAGATGGGGCGGACCTGTTTGTTGAAGTCGATCGCCTGTTCGCCTTCCTGAGCGTGGGCGGGCCAAGTGAACAGGCAGACAGCGGTCAGCAGGGATGGAATAATTCGGATGCAAGTCATGCAGGGATTCTGTAGGCGGGGTGTCGAAGCGCGTAGCAACCATTATAGGCGCTTGGCGTCAGGGGAAACGATGGCGAAGCGGCACGTTTGGTGGCGGTTTCCCGTAGCGATATCATGGGAATCCGCTTCCATGGGCTTTGATCAAACTGATCTGCTTGATTTACTTGTCGAGAGGAATTGCAATGACATTCGGGAAATACCTCGTGGCGACCGTCGCCGTCCTCGTGATCAGCGCTTCGGCGTCGGCGGCGAGCTATGTCGAAATCAACGAGAAGAAGGACGGAAAGTACGATGTCACCTTCGGCGGCAAACTGTTCACCACTGTCCACACCAAAGGCTACGCCAAGCCGATCCTGTACCCCATAATTGGCCCGCAAGGGATTCGCATGACTCGCGACTACCCAATGGTCAAAGGCACCAAAGACGAACGCAGCGATCACCCGCACCATCAGTCGCTCTGGTACACGCACGGCGACGTCAACGGTGTGAGCTTCTGGCACATCGGTAAAGATACCGGCACCATTAAAACCGTCAGTGTCAAAACTCAGAACAAAGGCGCCGCCGCGACGATCGATCTGCAAAACCAATGGAATGACGCGAAGGGTAAAACGTTGCTCACCGATGCCCAGTCGATCACCTTTCACAAGTATTACGCGATCAACAACGGCCCGACCGTCGGCAAGCGCGATCTCATCTATGCCATGATCGATTATCAGATCACCCTCAAAGCGACCGAAGGCGACGTCACGTTCGGTGATACCAAGGAAGGCACGATGGGCATTCGCACACACGCGATGTTGCGGGTGAACAAAGGCGCGACCGCGATTAACAGCGAAGGCGTCACCGGCAAAGCCGTCTGGGGCAAGGCGGCCGCGTGGGTCGATTACTCGAACAAGATTGACGGCAAACTCGTCGGCATCGCGATCTTCGATCACCCGTCCAACCCGCGCCACCCGTCGACGTGGCACGCCCGGGATTACGGCCTCGTCGCCGCCAACCCGTTCGGGTACAGCTACTTCATGAAGAAGCCGCGCGGTACGGGGAATCTGAAAATCAAAAAGGGCGACAGTGTCACCTTCAAGTATCGTTTCCTCTTCCACGAAGGCGACGCCAAGACCGGCCAGGTCGCCAAGCGATACAAGGAATGGTCCGGCGGGAAGTGATCGCGTCGTTCCAGCCGCGTTGATTTTCGTGCTTCCCGCAGGTGCGACCATGCGTGTCCTCCAATCGGGCGTGTGATTCGCTGGCGTTAAAGCCGGCGGCGAACTGCTCGCCACCGTCGCGCGTTACTTGCCAAACATCTTCTTGTCCGTCTTCATTTTCTTCGGCGCCCAGATACGCACGTTGTCGACCATGCCGGTATCGTCGAACGAGCCGAACCCGATCATGCCGGTGGTGAACGTTTTGTCTTTCGTGTGATGGATAAGTTTGCCGTCGAAGTAGAGCTTGATGTCACCTGACTCAGCGTTGCGCATGACGCGCACCTTGTGCCACGTCTGCCCCCACTTGATGCCCTGTTTTGGAATGTCGGCGATCGCCTTTCGCGGCTTGTCGTTCACGATGAATACATTGTGCGCGTGCGCATCGGGTGTCGAGGCGATGTGAATGTAGTAGAACTTTGAGGGGTCGGTGAAGTTGAAAAAGATGCACATGTCACGGTGGCCGTACTCTCGGCCGGTCTGCCGCATGTCGACATCGAGCACGAAACTGCCGACGCTCAACCCGTCGATCAGGCTGATGTTAAACGGCGAACGGACCTTCGTTTTGTATTTGCTTTTGCCAAACAGCTCAAGCGCGCCGGTCTTGTTGCCTGTCTTGGCGAACCGCCAGGCCTTTCCGTCGCTGAATTGGTAGGCCTTGACGCTGTCCGGTTTATCAAAAGTTTGCTCGTACACCAGCGGAAGATCATGCGGCAAGTCGCCGGCGTGTTCATCAGCATGAACTGCAGCGGAAAAAGGAAGGGTAAGCACGAGGGCAATGATCCATCTCATCGTCAGGTTCATCGTCGGAGTTCCTTCATTGAATATGTGATTGTGTTTGGCTGTCATGTTGATCGTGACTTTGCTTCTCTTCAAAGCACGGGTTTTGCCGTCCATATGTATTACGCGCTGGCATCTTCACGCGGATTGCCGCCCGCCTTCCGTGTGTCCCCGCGTCCGGTCAGCACATACTGCACGAACGACACGATGCCGCGGTAGCGATACTTGCCGTCGATGTAGTGTTCGATCACATAGAACACGAAGTAGTACGCGCGGGCAAAGCACCACACCGCGCACAGCAGCAGGAACGCCAGCATTACGTCGGGGTACTTGATCAGAATGATCGCTGAAGCGAGCAAGCCCGCGATCACGAAGCACGCGCCTTTGATAAACAGTAGATTGGGGGATCGAATGTCGTCGGTCAGATCAGCCATGATGTTGCTCCTGACTGGTTATGAAAAAAAGACGGGACATCCAATCCTAGGCGAACGACACAGCCCCGGGGCGTGCCCGGGGCTGCGGTGAAACAATGCGTTGTCGTGCCGATAAATCTTTCAAAACTTCGATCAGCCCGCCTTGGCGATCGGGGCAAGATTCGGCACTTCGAAGCCCTTGCGGTACGGCCGCGTGAGCAGTTTGTTCGCCTTGGCGTTGTTGGTGAACTGCTCGGTCTTCGGATCCATTTCGAGCAAAGCGCCCAGCAGCAGTTTGCCGCCGTCGATCTTCACTTCGTTCTTGTTCAGGTGGTCTTCCATACGCTCCCAGCTCTCGGCGTAGGAGCCCATGTCCTTGACGCGGCTGGCGATTTCATCCGACTTCGAAACCGTGCCGAGTTGATGGCTGATCATCGAGGTGTGGCACAGTGCCGACGAAATGTGACCTTCTTCAATGTCCGCGTGCAGGGTGCTGACATTGCGGCTGCGAACCGCGTCAATGAAGTTGGCATAGTGGTCCCCGCCGCCGTTCCAACTCTTGATCTTCTTGCCGTCATTGCCGACCGCGTAGCAACTGGTGTAGTTGGGGCAGACAATGTGGCCGTTTTCGCATTGCACGATGACGCCGATACGGCTGCCGCGGTAGTTCGGCATGCTCCTGCCCCAACGGTGGTTCTGATGCGCCTTGTCGATCGGCAGGCCGCGCGTTTCAAAAATCAGCGGCGCCTTGTCATAAAGATGTACGACGGTTTGCGTGTTCGGCGTATTGCCTGCATCGTCATAACCGACGCGCCCGCCAATGCTCAACACCTTCGGCGAAAGCTCATTCACGCCAAGGAACCAGCGGGCGATGTCCATCTGGTGGATGCCCTGGTTGCCCATGTCGCCGTTGCCGGTGTTGTGATCCCAGTGCCAGTCGTAGTGGAACTGCCGCCGGTAAAGATCAACTTTGGCGGCCGGCCCGCACCACAGGTCGTAATCGATTTCGGCCGGAATCTTCATCGGCTCGGAAGTCTTGCCGATCGTTTTGCGGGGTTTGAAACACGTGCCGACCACGTATTGAATCTTGCCCAGGTTGCCGGCGGCGACCCAATCGACCGCTTCGGCGATGCCTTTGCGGCTGGAGCGCGATTGCGTGCCGGTCTGAACGATTCGGCCGTATTTCCGCGCGGCGTTAACCAGTTGACGGCCTTCCCACACGTTGTGGCTTACCGGTTTTTCGACGTAAACATCTTTGCCGGCCATGATTGCCGCGATCGATACGATCGCGTGTTGGTGGTTCGGCGTCGCGGTGGTGATCACATCCAGGTCTTTGTTCTCGTAAAGCTTGCGGTAATCCTTGGCCTGGATGACTTTCTTGCCTTTCTTCTCAAGGTTGGACACACCGCGTGCAAGCACCTTGGCGTCGACGTCGCACAGGCCGACCACTTCCACGTCCTTGAGGCGATCCAGTCCGCTGATGTGACTGCCGCCGCGGCCGCGGAAACCGACCGTGCCGACCAGAATCTTGTCATTGGCACCAAGCACGTTCCGCGAAACGCTCAGCGTGGCGGCGCCGACCACAGCGCCTTTCACGAAACGACGACGAGTAACTTTGGACATGAAATGTCTCCTTGAGATTGAACCCCAAACGACGCGATCCACGCCGGCGAGGCTGTGTCAACAGTGGCTGACCTAACAGTATAACGCGATCCACACCCATGCCAGGCTTCCGCCAGCGGTGACCTGTGATCCACCGTCCGCAGCGGCATGTTGCCACTCGTAAGGCTTTGGCAGGTATCCATGCCCCGAGCCAAATCATCGAATAAGCCGCGCACAAACATGCATGTCCGGACATGGGGGTACCCCAGATTCTTGCAAATTGGATATAAATCGTTTGAATGAAATAATTTAACACATGTCCGGCCAAAATGTCCGGACGTCCGGACCTCATTTTTTGCCCAAAAACACCGGTTTCGATGTCCGGATCGATGTCCGAAACGTGTCCGGCCATGTCCGGCGGACATGGTTTGACGAAGTCTGTGCGCACAAATGTCGACACCATGTACTAGGCCTGCTCCATGGTGTTTCTCGACATCCCACCTTTTTATCGATTGAACCTGCACGATGGCCTCCGGTTCAAGACATGCGCGTGCCAATCGCGCGGGAACGACACATTGTACCTGAAATCCAAACAAAATGCGAGTATGAATTCCCACGTGAACGGCTCAGTGAGTTCCATTGTTGAACACGCCGGGCATGGCGCATCGATCGGCCCATTGCTTTCAATCGGGTTGTTTACGGACGGAACTATTAGGCCTGCTGTGCGTCAAATGCCGTGAGGCCGGTTGGATCGGCTTGATTGCCTTCCTTCCAAACTTCCCGCCTTCCCTCCAGTATGGATGCCTGACCCAGACCTTCCCGCCTTCCCAAAGGTGAACCACGATGAAGCATTGGCCTGTTGTGTTTGTCTCGACCTGTTTGCTTGCCTTCACGGCTTCGCCATTGTGGGCCAAGCGTGTGCCGGCTCCAAAGGTGACGCCGGTGGTGCATGGCGGTGTGAAGTACGTCGCGCCCAACGACAACGGCACGAAGGCGTATGTGCAGGCAGAGGACGTCAAAACCGGCAAAGTGATTTGGCGGAAAACGGTCTTCACCGTCAGCATCGATCCCAATCTGGAATCGGATGTCCAGCACATCTATATCAAACTGTTGAAGGTGCGCAAGAACCAACTCTATGTGACGCTGGAGCGTAATCTGCGTTACATCATCGATTTGAAAACCGGCAAGGTGAGAAAGCACGAAGCGAAACCGCCGCTGCCCGAGCCCTGAGGGTAGTTCTACTCGCGGTCGTGTACCGCGTTTGATTGATTGTGGCATCTGGTACACGGAGTCTGGCATTCGGCTGCCTGTCATATGACTCCATCACCAGTCGATCATTGGTGAATCGTGGCAAGGAAGGCGTAGGGTTTTTCTTTGTGATCGATATCCGCCCGAGCAACGCCGATTTTCCTTGCGTGTGTGTGGCATTTGATGCAGAGCATGGTCAGTTGCATGTAATCGAGTGTGGCGGCTTCAAGTTTTCGCGTTTTGGCATTGGCGGCAAGTGAGTCGGCTGTGTTTTGGAAATCCTTGCTGAACTTCACGTATTCCGGTGTCTTGGCGACGCGCCAGCCGGCCGCTTTGCTCAGATCCGACAGTGTCTTGGCACTGCGTTCGACCTTGAGAAAATCCTCCTTGGCCAATCCTTCCAGGATGGCGTGCGTATGGATGAGTTTCACCTTCATGACCGTCTTCAATTCGGGTTGCGCCGTCGTGTCAGTGTTGAAAGAAGCGCCGGCAAAGATGAGCACGATGATCAGGCATGTGGTCTTTTTCATGGCAACTCCATTGTTTCGGTGGTTTACGGTCGGCCGATCTGTTGAAAGTGATCCTGAAGGAAAGCATTGATCCGTTGCGGACTGACGATGCCTACCACATGGTTATCGACGTCGAGGATGGGCACGTGCCGATGTCCACTGACGGCGATTTCACTCAAGGCATCGACGACGTGGTCCGTTTCGTGAATGACGCTGGGCTGTGGCGTCATGACTTCGGCCACCGGTCGTTGCATGGAGCCTGCGCTGTCGGGCGCCACCTTGT
>JANQKH010000091.1 GCA_028281215.1 Phycisphaeraceae bacterium
GTTTTCCATCAGTTGGAACCATGTGAACAACGCCGTGCCCAGCGCCCCGCCCGCGTCGCCCGCCGCCGGCTGAATCCAGGTGCTGTCGAACGGTCCCTCGCGCAGCACGCGGCCGTTGCCCACGCAGTTCAGTGCCACACCGCCGGCAAGCACGAGGTTCTTCATGCCGGTTGTTTCATGCACGTGTCGAGCGCATCGCAGCATGACCTCTTCGGTTACTTTCTGAATCGAAGCGGCAATGTCCATCTCATCCTGCGTGATTTCCGATTCCGCCTGGCGCGGCGGTCGGCCGAACAACTTATTCATCTTCGGCCCGGTCATTGTTAACCCCTGGCAGTAGTTGAAGTAACTCATGTCCAGGCGGAATGAGCCGTCTTCTTTCAGGTCCAGCAGGTTGTCCATCATGAGGTCGTAGTATTTTGGTTCGCCGTACGGCGCCAGACCCATGAGTTTGTATTCGCCGGAGTTGACCTTGAAGCCGGTGAAATAGGTGAACGCGGAATAGAGCAAGCCGATGGAGTGCGGGAACTTCAGATCGTGCGTAAGTTCAATCTTGTTACCACGTCCGACGCCGTAGCTTGCGGTCGCCCATTCGCCGACGCCGTCGAGCGTGAGGATTGCAGCTTCATCGTAGGGCGAAGGAAAGAAAGCGCTGGCGGCGTGAGACTCATGATGATCAGTGAACACGAACCGTTTTTTGTATGCACCGTTGAGCGCTTTGCGCATCTCGCGCGGCAGATGCAGTTTCTGTTTCAACCATAGCGGCATCGCCATGAGAAACGATCGAAACCCCGACGGCGCATAAGCCAGATACGTTTCGAGCAGGCGTTCAAACTTCACGAAAGGCTTGTCGTAAAACCCGACCAGATCAAGTTGCTCAGGTTTCAGACCGGCCTTGTCCAGGCAGAAGTTGATCGCGTTGGTGGGAAACTCATGGTCGTGCTTCTTGCGCGTGAACCGCTCTTCCTGCGCGGCGGCGACAATCTCCCCGTCCACAACCAATGCGGCGGCAGAGTCGTGATAGAAAGCTGAGATTCCGAGGATGGCGGTCAATGCGATCGTCCCTTTGGTCCATTGCAATCGAACGCAGATCAATATAGCACCCGATGCGAACATGCGTCGGGTAGGGAAGTTTCAAACGGTGCGGTTGAAATGAGTTGTCTGGCGTCGGCTTCAGGGATTGGAATTGAGATTTGGATCGTGGGGTGGCGGTTTTCGCATCAACAAGCGCTCCAGCATCTCCGTGACCACCACGTCCGGTTTCGTTTCCGCCACCAGTTCTGGCACAAACTGATCGGTCCAGATAAACGTCGCGCTGCTGGCGTGTTGCGCGAGGTACGGCATCAACGCCGCGCCGAACGAATCGCGGAACATCAGCAGTCGCGGGTGGTCGGGCCGTCCGGATTCCGTTTCAAGTCGATTGTCGTCGTATCGCGCCGGCGGGACCAACTGCTGTCGCGGCGCCTTAGGGTTTAAGTGAATGTGCATTTCGCGAAACTGATCGGGAATACCCATCAGGCGAGCCAGGTCGCCGCCCGCCTCTTCGGAGTACGTGATGGTGAAATCCTGCCACGTCAACGGCTTCACGGCAGGGTACCACGCCGCCAACTGCTTGCCGATCGGCTGGTATGCCTTAAATCCGCCGGCCTGATTCCAATGCGTGTCCGTGCGGAAGTAAAGCCGCAGGTCGGGTTCGCGCTTGCGCGATTCGAACAGCGGTGGACGCGTGTCAATCACCGCCAGATCGGTGTGTTGCCGCATGTGTTCAATGAACTGATCTGTGCGCGATACCTCACCCACACGATTGATTTGTGTCGGCAGGTGTTCGGGGTAAACGGTGTGCTTGTTCGGCGCGATGGCGACTAGATATCGAATGCCTTGCTTGGCCAACCAGGCTTGTCGCTTTTCGAGTACGGCCTGCCATTGTTCGAGTTCCGCCTGCGTGAAAAGGTCCGTGCCGCGGTAGTGGTCAACCGCCTTGTAGCGATCGAAGTAAAGCCACTGGTCACCGGGATCGACGTCCGTCCCGGTATCGGTTTTACCGAGTAACACATAAGGCGACGACGACGCACCCAATAGCTTGAACTTGAAAAACCCGTGTTGGCGAATCAGAAAACTGCGGAAGCCGAAGTGGTCAGCCGTGTATTCCTTAATTTGACGCGGCAGCATTGATATGTGTTGCTTGGCG
>JANQKH010000095.1 GCA_028281215.1 Phycisphaeraceae bacterium
CTCGGTTTTGAGGATGGCGTCGACCTCCGGGTCTTCCATCGGGAAGTAGGACGGGTCGTAAAGTTTGGCGGAGACTTCAATGCGGTCGCCGACGTTGAATACCGTACCGGGCACGTCAAGAAAGCCGCGTTTGCTGCCGCGCTGGTCGCGTCCCTGAATCAGGAAGTTGACGGACTGCAGCCAGAACTTCTCAAAGAATTCCGCGTTGGCGCCAAGGCGTTTCCATCGCCAGGTGCCGTTAAGGCCGAGGTAGACGATTTTGCCGGGGCCGTACTGACCGGCGACGAGCAAGGGTCGCTTGTCGCGGCCGGTGTTGTACGCGGGGTTGGGGTGTTCGATCAGCACACGGGTGGCCGGCTTGGCGGACTGGGCGGGGAAGCTCCAATAGATACCGGGCATGGCGGCCCAGACCGCCTGATTCAACGGCCGATCGCCTGGATCAAAGCTCATGATCGGGTGATCGAGGTTGGCCGGCACCGGTTGGATCGGCCATTCCTTGGCGTGCGTGGAAATCAGCTCGCGCACGTCGAGGGCGGCGATGTCACCAAACTTAACTGGCATCAGGTCTTTCAAACCCTGTGTGCGAATGCCGCCAAGGAACCGCGTGGCGTATTTCGGACCGGGCATGTACATGAACCCGCCGCCGTGTTCGCCGATGTAAGTGCGCAGGTTTTCGATCCAGATTTCATTGAACTCGCGCGGGTTCGGATCGAGCATGATCACCGCGTCGTAGTCAAAGAGTTCCTTCGGCGTCGAAGGCAGGTGATCAATGACCGTGTTGCCGTCCTGCCGCATGTCCGACTCCATCGTTTGAAGCCAGCAGGACAGATCGACATCGTCATCGCGCTGCAACACACCGAGCACCTGACGGTATTCCCATGTCGGTCCGCCGGAAATCAGCAGCACGCGGGTTTTGTCGCTGCGAACAGTGACGGGGATCGGCTTGGACACATTGTCATCCGTGTCGGATTCATTGGGCACCGCCTGTACACGAATGGCGAACTCATACTTGCCCGGCTGTTTGGGGGTGTACTCGAAGTTCACTTTCTTCGTGATGTTGCTGCCGGAACCGTCATCCGCACCGATGGAGGAACCGATTTCGATCGGCTTGGTTTCGAGGCGGTTTTCACCGCTGCCGCCACCGGGCATGAGCGTGGCGACCAGTTCAACCTGATAAGTGCCGGCCTCGAGGCCTTGCGATTCGATTTCGCCTTCGATCTGGAACGGGTTGTCCTTGCGGACCGATTCGTTGGCGGACGCCTGCGCCACGCGCAGGTTCATGCGCCGACTGGGATCACCCACACCCAGCGCGAAGATCGGCACGGTCTGTTCGCCGGAGAACTCCGCGGCGGCGAGCGGGTCGTCTTCCCGCGCGGTGTTCTGGCCGTCGGTGATCAACACGATCGCAGCAATCGGGCTGCCGGGGACGGACTTGATGGCATCGCGCACCGCGCGGGCGAGGTTGGTGCCCTGTCCGCTCGCGTTGAGCGCGATGTCATAGACGACGGGCTCATCTTTCTCCTTCGGCTTCTCGGTCTGCTCCTGCGTGTCGTCGCGCGTGGCGGCTTTGTACGCTTCAATGCCGAGGCACAACGTCAGCCAACCGACCAGGCCGATGAACAGCATCACAAAACCGTTGGCGAAGACGATCGGCTTGGCGTCGGGCTTGCGGCTTTGCGCGGCCTTCATCACGAACAGCGCGATGATCAACACGATCATCGTGCAGACGAACACCGTCATCGCCATGTTGCGCAGCGACGCCTGGCGGTCCCGGTCCTTCAGTCGCTCCAGCATGTTGGCATCCGATGCACCGGCCTGCTCTCCTTTGTCACGGGGGAACACCTGCACGGAACCGACCTTGTTCGCGAAGGTCATCACCTTCACGTCACCTTTTTCCGCAAGCCCGCGGACGAATTGATTGCCTTTGGCCTTAAGGAGCGACCGGATCAGTTCGATGCGGTCCGGCTCTTCGGCGCGGATGGTGTCCGGCTCCTTGTTGGTCAACGCCGCGACATACGAAACAGCAACGTCGTCGACATACCGGTCCTTGGTGAGCATCGATAGCGAATCGTCGACGAGCACGAGAATGACGGCGTTTCTTTCTTTCTTCTCTTCAATGCGCAGCACCGGGCTGAGGAACACACCGGCAAGCACGAGCACGATCAACACGCGCACAATACCGAGGAACGTGCGCACCGGCTTCGGGCTGACCTCGTTCTCGCGGCGATAGAAATACATGATCGCCCAGACCAGCAGGACGATCAGTCCAATGACCAGAAACACCAGCGATGATTCAAGCCAACCCGGTTCCTGCGTGCTGAACTGGGTTTTGGCGTTGTCGGGAATCTGACTGGCGTCGAAGCCGAGGATTTGGAGAATCAGGTCCGTCACGGATTCACTCACTTGCTGTAGGTGTTACTTGTCTTACCGTTGGGGCGCCGGTTTCTTGTCGGGCGCTTTTTCCTGCTTGGGCGCGGGTTTGGCATCTTTGGCAGCCCCTCCCGCTTTATTGGGAACAGCCCTCTTCTGAACCTGAACCCGCGCGGGGGCGATGCGAATGCCCGGTACGGGCTGAATCTGCGGGACCGCGCCGGTCTTCTTGGCGTTGTCGTTCACCTTGGGTTTCTTGGGAGCAACGTATTCCTTCAACTGGTAATTCTTCACCCCCGGATCGTGTACGTACGCGGAAATGCCGTTGTAACTCATGATCAACAGCACGTTACCGCGGACGATCGGCCAAAGCTGGCTGGTGAACTGATTGCGAGCGTTCGGCAGCGTCACATCCATGCGCTTGCCGTCCGTCTTGCGGTAGAACGCCAGTTCATATTTGCCTGAAAAACGACGCACACCATTAACCACCTGGTACGGCTCGCGCATGACAATCGGCACCAACCCGCCCGCACCGGCAACGCGGTCGGCGTCACGCGTGGAACTGGTGTACGGCCCGATCGGCGCGGACAGTTTTTTCTTGCCGTTGGTTGCATCGATGATGGTCATCTGCCGGGTGTTGGTCTTCGTCTTCTGATCGTAGGTGTAGCCGAAAACGTAGATTTCCTTGCCGTCGGGCGAGACCGCGCCGTCGTTGAGATACCGTCCCATCGAGGCGTCGCCGGCGGACATCTTCAGTTTCCCACCGCGCATGTTGATGATGTGCAACCCCTGCGCCATGATGAAGCAGTTTTCGTCATCGATCATCCGGGCGCGCATGTAACTGGTCGACGTGCGAACTTTGCCGGTCAGGCGGGTGGTCCACTTCTTTTTGCCGCTGGGCAGTTCGTACAACGTGGCGGAGCTGGAATCGACCGAAAGCAAACCGAAGCGCGTCCATGTCATGGGGTAGGAACGTGAACGGTTGCCGAGTTTGACGCGGCCGACGCGTTGCCCGCTTTCAACATCGCAGATAACAACGTCGGAGAAGTAGCTGGGACTGCGCGTGCTGGAAAGGAACACGTTCACGTATCCGCCGGCGGACTTGACGCCCATGATGGATTCGCCATCGAAGTCGGCGATCCAGCGCACGGATCCGGTCGCCAGATCCGTTGCGCGAACCTGTTCGGAGCCGCGCTTGGCGCTGAGGCCTTGCTCGACGAGCAAACCGTTGCCGACATCGACCGGACCGATCGGATCGTCGTAGGGGTAGTACCAGTTGTTGGTATTGATTTCGGCGCTGAACGGCTTGGCTTCCCAGAGGGTTTTGCCGCTGGCCAGACCGATCGCAGCGACGGATTTGGGAGACCACATCACGCCCACGTGGCCGTCGGTCATCAACCGGCCGCCCGGGAACTGGTAGTTGTTATATTTGATCAGTTGGCCGTTGCGCGAGGATGACCCGCTGACATTGGTCCTCGCCAGCGAGTGTTGCCACAGGTCTTCGCCCGACGCCACATTTCGGCAGACGAGTTTGTTGCGGCTGGTGTTGAGCAGCAACACATGGTCTTCGAGGAACTGTGAAGTCTGAAGCGTTGAGGTTTCGACGAGGTAGTACCGGCCGCTGACCGGATCACCCCAAAGCTGTTTCAACGGCGCGTCGGGCATCTGCCGGAACGAAGGGGTGTTTTGCTCGACGAGCGAGGCGGCCTGATCCCGTGCAACCTTGACCGCGTCATGTTCAACACCCTTGAATCGAATGCGCTGATCAGCAAAGCTGTTCAACATGCGATTCCATTCCAGTTTCGCTTGCCGTTTCCAGCCTTTCTTTTCGTACGCCTGCGCCAGAGCCGCCAGCGCCGACGCCGCATGTCGACGGTCAGGCGACTGAGCCAGGTTGCGCAACACCAACTCGCCTCGCTCAAAGTGATCACCCTTGAGCAGGTGACCGGCGGCGAGCAACTGCGCCTCCATTGAAATATCAATGTCAGGAAACATCGATGCGATGCGTAGCAACTTCGAGGCGTGCTTGACGCGATCGGTCTGCAATTCGTTGAGTTGCTGGAGCGTGTCGGTCAGGCTGCGTCGCGTGATTTCTATCTGCTGGCGCATCAGGGTGATGTCGCGGTCAACCTGCTTTTCTTCCTGCTTCGACTTGGCGAGTGTTTGTTGAGCCTGGGCGAGTTCGGCCTCCAGTTGCTTCAACTGCCCGGAAGGGTTCGCCTTTTCCAGTTCTACCGCGCCCTCGTAATTCTTCGCGAGTTTGATCCAGTTCGCCGTCTGCGTTCGCAGTTCAGTCTGCCTGGTTTCCATTTCCGCCAGCTTGGCGGACATGCGTTGAACCTCACTGATCTGAGGCAGTGTCGCACCGGGATTCGCTTCGAGCGTTCGTTCCAGCTTGGCCAGGTCGCGGTACGGTTGCATCGCCTGTTGGCCTCGCTTGACCAATACGTCGCGCACCACCTGCCCGCGTTTGCGAAGCATGTCGCGAATGGCGGTCGCGCCGGCATGCGACGCCCGCGCCTCACGCAATCGGCCGTCCTTGTCC
>JANQKH010000102.1 GCA_028281215.1 Phycisphaeraceae bacterium
TTTAGCAGTAACGGCCTGGACCAGTTGCCGGGCTGTGCCGGTGCGCGAGGCGAGGGTACTAAGTGCTGCCCGACGTTCTTCCAGTGACAGTGACTTGTAAAGATCGATGACGAGTTGGCCGTTTTTTGGGTGGTCGTACATCGCCAAGGCGCGTAGTGCATCGCCGCGCAAGGCGCGGTCGGCGAGCAATTGGTGTAACGTCGGCGCGAGGTTTTTGGCTTTCGCGTTGATCAGTGATTGCAGTGCTTGCTTTCGAGTGGCCGACGTCGTTTTGCCGTCGAGCACCGTCTTCTTCAAGGTTTCGAGCGCGCTGTCGTCGCCAAACACCAGTGCGAGATTCAGCGCCGCTTTACGCACCTTCGCGTCCGGGCTTTTCTGCAATTTGGGATACACCTTTGACCAACTCGCCGGCATTTTCACGTTCCGCCGACCCTTAAGCGCTTCATTGATGCCTTTGAGAATGTCGAGGTGAAACGCGGGGTCATCGACCTGCCCCAGCACGTCGACAAGTGGGCCGATGCCGTCGTCTTCCTGGGCGAGGGCAACGGGCGACAAGGCGAAAAGAGTGGCGAGAAAGAGAACTGAAACCTTCATTAATGCTTGCTCCGATCGGGTACCACTGGCGGCTTGTCCGCCAGTGTTTCGCACGCTCGGGTCTTGCACTGGCGGACAAGTCGCCAGTGGCATCAGACCCTACGGCGTCACTCCACCTCCGCTGCACGTCTTGCAATGAACTGGCGGATCAACGGAATCTTTGTTTTCGTCGCCAACTGCAACGCCTTTGCTTTGTTGCCCGGTACGCAGGGTTCAATCGCGTACCAGTACATCAGCGGTAGGTTCGCATCGTCCTTGTCAGCTTCATGTTGCACCAGCTTTTCAAGGATCGGCCAGCGGCGTTCGTGCGACAAGCGTTGACACGCGCTGGCGAGGTAGAGCCGCACCAAGGGCGAGGGATCCTTTTCAGCTAGTTCAACATACCAATGCAAAAGAGTGTCGGACAACTTCATATTGTTGAGCGACAATTGAATTGACCAGGCGCGAATGTACTCGCTTTTGTTCTTCAACGGTTCCATCATTCCGTCGGAATCGGGATGTTCGATGGCCCCTTCCGTCCAAAGAATTTCCAATGCTTTCTTGACGTTCTTCTCTTCGCTCTTTCGCAGTTGATTCTCCTTGATAAGGAGGTGTGCGATGACGGCATCGCGTCTCCCATCGGCCACACGCTCTTGCAGGAGCCGACGTGCGTGTCGAACATGCCACTGATTTTCATGCCATAGTAAATCTGCGAGTTCCCGAATTGGCTGCTTACGAAGATCAACTTTCAATGGTTTTGGTTGACCATAGGTTACCTTGAAAATCCGACCACTCATCCGGTGCGGCTTGTTCGTGTGACACTCACCCGTGTCCGACCAATCCGTTACGTACACCGCGCCGTCTGGTCCCATGTCGATGGTCACGCCCATGAACCATGGGTCTTTGGAGAACATGAAGTCTTTGCTGTGCGAGGCGACGTACCCGCTGCCGCGCCGTTTGAGGATGTCATGGTTCAATCGCTTGCCGTGCACGTTGACCATAAACACGCCGCCGCGGTATTTCGCTGGCCAGTTGTCGCCTTGATAGATCAGGCAACCAGCGTGGGCATGTCCGCCGCCGAGCGCGAGCGTATCCGGTAAGCCTTTTTTCGACGTCTGCCAACTCTTGCCTGCGTAATGTTTGTGGTCGGCGATGCTGTCGAGGCGCTTGTATGCGTATTGGGATGACTTGCGCCCTCGCCACGGTTCATAGTGTCCGCCTTGAATCATATGATGCAGGTGCGGCGTTACACAGTTGGAAACAAACGCGGCGCCGTATTCGTTGAAGTCGACGCCCCATGGGTTTGTTGTACCGTCTGCGAACACTTCGAAGACATGCCGTACCGGGTGATAGCGATACACACCGCCGTCGCACAGCACGCGTTGGTCCTTCGGTGTGCCCGGCTTGCCAACCAGACTCGGCGATGTGCGACCGTGCCCGCCATACAACCAACCGTCCGGCCCCCATGTGAAGCCGGTCGCGATGTTGTGGTTGCTCGTCGTGTGCCCGAAGCCGTCGAGCAGCACGGCCGGTTCACCATCCGGTTTGTCGTCACGATTCTTATCGGGGATGAACAGCATCTTCGGCGGTGACATGACGAACACACCGCCGAAGCCGTATTCGATGCCGGTCACGTAGCGCAACTTGTCGTAGAAAATGGTGCGTTTGTCCGCACGGCCATCGCCGTCGGCGTCTTCAAGGATGAGGATGCGGTCTTTGAGTTCGTTTGTCTTGCGATTCGGGTAGTTGTACGCCTCGGCGACCCACACCCGCCCGCGGTCATCGATGCACATGGAGATTGGCTGCTGCACGTCCGGCTCCGCTGCGAATAGCGTCGCACGGAAGCCCTTCGGCAAGACCATCGTCTTGGCGGCATCGTCCGGTGAGAGCCGTTGTGCGGTCGGATCGGCTGCTTGGACGAGGCCGATTGGCGTGAAAAACACCAGAAAGGCGCCAAATTTGGTCATGAGTGGCAGTCGTTGCATCATCGCATTGTAAGGTGGATGCCTGTGTTTCGGCAGGTGTCGAAATGCCACGAGACTTGCCCTCAAGCCCGGCATCGCTACAATACTCGGCTCGATTTCCAAACCCTGATCCCTGCACCCTGAACCCCAATTGAGGCCTGCCATGAAGGCTGATATCCATCCCAATTACGTCGAATGCAAGGTCACCTGCGCCTGCGGCGCCGCCTTTGAGACCAAGAGCACGGTCGAGAAGATGCACGTCGATATCTGCAGTGAATGTCATCCGTTCTACACCGGCAAGCAGAAATTCGTCGACACCACTGGCCGCGTCGAACGCTTCCAGAAGAAATTCCAAGGCAACTACTTCGGCAGCAAAAAGAAAGACTAGCTGCCTCATCGAAATACAAAACCGCGGTGTGTGGAAAACGCACGGCGGTTTTTTGTGCGCGGAGCGGACAGAAGGGATCGAGGAACCAAGTCACCGAGCCATTAAGGGGTGGAACATTTCCTGAATGCTTCGGTTGCGAACCCTTGATCCTTCGTCACTTGATGGCTCGATCCCTAAACATACCATGGCCCTTCACCAATCCAACCTCATCACCAAACTCGACGAACTTGCCAAGCAGTTTGACGAGCTTGAAAAGCAACTGCTCGATCCCCACGTCGCGCAGGATCCCGATCGGCTGCGCGATCTGTCCATCAAACGCGGGGCGCTGGCGTCCATCGTCGATCGGTACCGGCGATACCAATCGCTTCAAAAGCAGGTGGCCGACAACAATGAACTCATAAGCGACGGCAGCGATGCCGAACTGGTGGAACTGGCCCGGGAAGAGTTGCCCGAACTGAAAGAGGAAGCAGACACCCTGCTCGAAGCGATCGCCAACGAACTGGTCACCGCCGACGATGCGTCCGTCGGCTCGGTGATGCTCGAAATCCGCTCGGCGTCAGGCGGGGATGAAGCAGCGCTTTGGGCAGGAGATTTACTGGAGATGTACCAGAAGTTCGCCGCACTGAAGAAGTGGAAGTTTGAGCCGCTCGACGTTTCACCGGGCGATGTGGGCGGCATCCGCCACTGTGTGGTCAACGTGCGCGGGCAGGGCGTCTGGCAATCGCTGGGCTACGAAGGCGGTGTGCATTGCGTCAAGCGCGTGCCCGCGACCGAATCGCAAGGCCGGGTCCATACCTCCACCGCCACCGTTGCGGTCTTGCCTGAGCCGGAGAAGGTACAACTTGTGGTCAATGCCGACGACGTCGAGGAACACATCACCACCGCGCAAGGCCCCGGCGGGCAGAACGTGAACAAGGTCGCCACCGCGGTCCACCTGATCCACAAACCAACCGGTATCGAAGTCCGCATGCAGGAAAGCAAAAGCCAGAAACAGAACCGCGAAAAAGCATGGCAACTGCTGCGGACGCGGCTGTTCGATCACGAGCAGAAACAGAAAGACGCTGAGCGCGCCGAGAACCGCAGCGCGATGATCGGCACGGGCGGCCGTAGCGAACGCATCCGCACTTACCGCTACAAAGAAAACATCGCCGTGGACCATCGGCTGGGCGATTCGTTTGCGTTGCAGGGATTGCTCAATGGTGAGTTGGATGACATAAACGAAGCGCTGGTGGCGCAGGACCGGGCGCAGCGGTTGGCCGCTTTGTAAACATCTTGCTCCGCCCATTCGCTTCCATAGAACCTGCCCGGTACCCTTTGACGGATTTCAAACAATTACCACCTATGTGGAAAAGTAATACCCATGCCTGCACTCACCATCGTCGCCGACATCAAGGCCAAAGCCAATCACGTGGAACTGGTGAAAGCCGAACTTGAAAAACTGATTGTCCCCACGCTAGCTGAATCGGGTTGCATTCAATACGACCTGCATCAGGACAACGACGACCCGACTCATTTTCTGTTCTTTGAGAACTGGGAATCGCGCGAATTGTGGCAGAATCATATGGCCGCCCCGCATCTTGAAGCGTTCAAGGCGGCTGCGGGCGATGCGCTGGAAGGTATTACGATCTATGAGATGACCGAGGTTGAACAGGATTGAAAGTGCGGAGGGTGCATCCACCTATTGTGGTACCACAGGCGTTGGTTTGCCCAGGTGTGCACGCATTCTCTACCCTTGGCCGTGTGATGGCACGCGCGCCTTCAATTCACTGCGTTTTGTTGATCCTCAAGAACACAAAACAAACGCCCATCTGCTGCAGATGGGCGTTTGTGTGTTGTCTCGATTCAGAAGAAGGCTTGGGATCAACCTTCCGCCGGTTTCTTGCGGTCGCCTTTACCTTTGCCGTTGCCTTTGCCGGGGCGGTCGCCGTGGGCTTCGCGCATCTTTTTCAGCTTGGCCTTCTGTTCGTCGGTGAGCACGCCGAGGACGGCTTCGAACATTTCCTTGCGGAGTTTGCCGAATGCTTCGCGGTCTTTGTTTTCGCGGGCTTCTTTGAACTTGGGGCCGAACTCTTTGCGGATGTCGGCGATCTGGGCTTTCTGGTCGTCCGACAGGTCGAGCTTGGCGAACGGGTTGCCGCGGCCGTCGCGGGCTTTCTTGGCGTCGGGGCGTTTCTTGTCGCGTTTGTCGCCTTCGGCGCCGACGGCGACCGTGCTGCATGCCATGATGGCGATCATCGTGAGAACTGCGAACTTCTTCATGGTGTGAACCTTTCTGCAAGTCGGCGTGAGCCGAGGTGATCAAAGGACCGGACAACGGTGTCCAGCGTGTCGTTGCGTGATGGGTTTTGTTTTCCTGATGGATTCAGGGAATCGGCAGGGATTCGCTTTTCTTTTCAATCTCTCAAACACACCAGCACATTCCTACCCAAACGCCTCGGCGCCGGGGTACCCGGGGCGGCGGACGGGCTGTGGTCTCCGCCAGCGTGTTGTCGGGGGCGGTCGCTTGACTGCCGACGGAACAACGCGGCGGGAAGGTGTTTATTTCAACCCTTCGGTGAAATGTTGCCAACCGAGCGTGAAATGGGGACAAGAAAAAACCACCGGCTCGTGTGGCCGGCGGTCATGGATGATTGCAGGGATGAGTGCTGGGTGGAAGGGTGGATCAGTAGATGAATTTGGCGTTGTCCGCGGTGTTGTCCTTCCAGGGGTTCAGGTCCGCGGTGTTGGGCGTCAGTCGCATCTTGGTCGTGCCTTCGGCGAAATGCCCGCCGACCTGGAAGGTGACATGGTTGTCGTTCCAGCCGACGTTGCCTTCGTAGTCGGAATCGGAGTCGCCCGGGTTGGCGCCTCCGACGCGTTTATCAGTGTGGTATGTGATCAATTGTAGATCGGCGCGGATGTCGCTGGACGGATCGGAGATGATCGGCGCCAGGCTGTTGCTGGTGTCTTTCCATTCGCGGCGGCGCTCGTCGTCATCGTCGTTGACGTCGAGCAGGGCGTAGGAATAGGAAGCGCCGGTCGTGCCGTTGCCCTTGACCACCGTGCCCAGGTTACCGCCTGATGCGGTGATCGGCGTGATGTTGTCCATCGGGCTGACCATGTAATCCGGCGTGAAAAACTCGCCGGTGAGCATGCGGGCATACACCGGGCCCAGATCGTCATCATCGCCGGCAGCGCAACCCCACTCCGATGAACTGGCGGTAATGGCGTCGAAGGCGTTGTTGCCATCGGTGTCATAGCCGGGGTAGTAGGAATTGTTGTCGTTGCTGAAGAGGACGAAGCCGGTCTGGATGCCGCGGATTTGCGTGCCGTTTTCCATTCGCCTCGCTGATTTTCTTGCCGCTCCGAGCGCGGGTAACAGCACGCCGATCAACAACGCGATGATGGAAATGACCACCAACAGCTCGATGAGCGTGAAACCCTTCTCTTGACGATTGTGCATGACTGATTCTCCAGGACTAGCCCCTGTGGGAAGGGGATACTCAACCCTATGATTCAAGGCGGGGCGAATCCACCCGTGCCGGCTTCAAACGACCCAGAAAGAACGTCAAACGTCCATGTTCACGCGAC
>JANQKH010000138.1 GCA_028281215.1 Phycisphaeraceae bacterium
CGATACCGTAGGCGACGCTTTGGCCGGCGATCGCCTGCTTCTGCCCACCGGAGTTCTTGTTGATGTTGACCCGGCCGTGACCGGTCGTCGCGCTGGCCCACTTCAGTTCTGTGAGTTTCTTCACATGCGTCGCCCCAATCAGTCGCGGTTCAGCCCAGGCGACCCAGTCGCAACTGTACCCATCCCCGCCGTCGGACGCGACCAGGAACAGGTCGGTCGCGCCCTTGATATCCGCTTTGACTTCAACACTGTGACCGGGTGTCTTTTTCGTGATGACTTCGCTGGCGTACTTGGCGCTCTTTGCGGCCTTGGTCAGATCGATGCCCGCAAGTTGGTTTTTCTTGACGGAGGTGACGCCGTCAACCGATTTCCCCGCGAGCCGCGCGGTGGGATTGGGCAGACTTTTGACGCCGCCCTCGGGCACATCCATGCCGGCGGTCCAGACGATCGCATTGAGCACGCACGTGCGGAACGAATCATTGTCCCAGCTTTTGTGGTAGTGCGCACCGGTGATGCCGAAGCCGCGGCCCTTGCCGCCGTGCGCCGAACGGTCATACGCCCATGCAACGTGCTGCGGTTCCTTCCGTTCGAGCACGGCGGCACGCACATGTGGGTTGTTTGAGTGCGCGCCGTCACGACGTTTGAGCGTTTCCTTCGGTGGGTGGGCAGAGAGAATCGGCACAACACCTTTCATCTGCTGACGGAAACGCATGTGGTAGTACCACTCATCGTTCAACTCGAACGGCTTGACACCATTGGCGATCGGGTGGTTCGGCATCTTGACGAAGTCGGCCTTCCAGTGCGGATTCACCGACCAGTGTGTTTCAAAGTAACCGCCGACCCATTCAAGAAACGCTCTGCCGGCTTCACCCTTGGGCACTTCGACCGCGTAGTGAATATTGACCAGTCCCGTGCCGGCGTCCATGTATTTCTTGAACTCTTTGAGGTGGCGGAGCAACAGGTGCCGACCGCCGCCGTCGCAGAGGATGACCACCGTTGCCGCGCCTTCAAAGATGGATGGGTCTTTGGGGTAACCGCCCTTGTAGCCGACGGCTTCGACGTCGAGGCCGGACTCTTTGTTAAGCGCATTGACCAGCAGGTCCGTGCCTTCACCCCAGTTGTGGGCGCTGGCGCCGTGGCTGTCTTTGCCGCCGATGATGACAATCTTTTTCTTGGCGGCTGCGTCAGCGGTCAGTTGCATCGAAAAAATCAGTGTGATTACGAGTGCGAAAACGATGCGAGGCATCAGGAGTCTCCGTTCAGGGGAAAACACGAATGGTTCATTCATCTTCAGTATAAGCGCGACCTTCAATGCGCCGTGTCGCCGAACCGGCAGATTCACCGATTGGTGTACCAGGAACCCAACCCATCTCCCGATATTCGAATCCCACTAAATGTCCGAAGTGGTATCGATGCCCTTCAACCGTAAGGACGGCGCTGTGTGGATCGTTGCTAAGTCTTGCCGTCCAACGTCCATATTCGTTGGTGGTGCCTTGTTTGCTTTTGGCACCCATCAAGACGTCCATCATGACCATGGGGATGTTTTCAACTTCTGCACCGACAATCGGATGATGGTTTTCTGCATCGCGGAATTCAAATGTGACGTTTGTTCCACAACCTGCGAGTACAGTCACTGCGATGGCTATCCAATGTCGCATGCGGCCTTTCGGTTACGGTGAAGCCTCGCAAATCACCCACACCACAACTAACCCGTTGTATTTCTAAATCACTTCAAATCCTTCTGCCACGCTTCCACATCCTTCGCGATCTTTTCAAGATTCGCCTTCTTCGGATTCGGCTTGAAATCCTGATTGGCTTTCATGTCTTCCATGCTGAGCCTGCTGACCGGCACACCGTCTTTGGGGACGTTGTCCCCGGCAACCCAGACGATCGCATTGAGCACCATCTTGCGGTAGTTTGGCTCGGCCCAGTTCCAGTGGAAGTGACCGCCGGTGAAACCGACGCCACGACCT
>JANQKH010000152.1 GCA_028281215.1 Phycisphaeraceae bacterium
CTCGGTTTCGCGGCGCATGGCATACTTCAGTTCAGGCGTGAACACGGCGAACTTTTTGCCGTCCGGCTGCACGCGGTCGAGTGAGCGCAACTGCAACCACTGGCCGGCGAAGTTTTGCACCATGGCGTCGGCTTTGGGATCGTTGAGCATGGAATCAATCTGCCGCGCGAGTACGATGGGGTCGCGCAGTTTGCCGTCGTCGGCCAGTTTGGAAAGTTCCGCGTCCGGCATGCTGGACCAGAGGAAATAACTTAGCCGAGCCGCCAATTCGTGATCGTTCAACGTGCGGATGCCGTCCTCATCCGACTCATCCGGATCCTTTTCGACACGGAAGAGAAAGTGCGGCGAAACGAGCATGGCCGTCACCGCCAGTTGCATGCCTTCTTTAAAACTGCCGCCGTCGGCTTCGACCAACTGAACGAACTTGTAAAGCTTTTCAACTTCATCGTCGGTGACCGGACGCCGATACGCCCGCCGCGCTAATTGTTTGAGATTCGCGATCGCCGCACGCTTGGTGCTTTCTTCGTCCTTGGGCCAAGTGATGAAGATGTGGTTGCGCACACCGGCCGGTCGATCGACGATCGGACCGCGGACGGTGATGCCGCGGATGTAAAGATTGCGGTCGCGTTTGCTGCGATCGCGGTGACTTGGGTTGTAATAGTCGTTGAGAAAATGGCCGGCGACGCGTCGTTTGCCTTTGTTTACTTTTGATTTGAACGTGTAATCCTGAGGCGATCGGCTGTTCGCTTTTACTTCAAACACAAACAGTTTTTCGCCGCCGACGGTCAGACCCATACGTGTGTGTTCGTCGCCACCGTACTGTTCGTAGGCGTTGATGGTGATTTCATATTCGCCGGTTTCAGGAAACTCCACGTCGCGATAGACCTGCCCGGTAGATGTAAGCGTGCGGGCGTTGTTGTCCCAGCCTTGTCCGCCGCCGAGTTGCTTCGCGGTGAATCGCTGGAACGCCCCGCCGCTGCCGGTTTCCTGCCGGACGGCTGTTTCAGCAATCTTCTCTGCGGCCGCCAAGTATTTTTCCATTAGCACCGGCGGCAGACTCAGAACGTCGCCGATGTGATCGAAGCCATAGCCCACGTCATCGTCGGGGAAGTCTTTGGCGGGTTTGAAATCGATGCCCAGCAGATCGCGCACGGTATTGTTGTATTCGGCGCGGTTGAGCCGACGAATGGTCACCCGGCCGGGATGGCGGATGTCGTCACAGTTCACGTCATTGAGCGTCGCTTCAATCCACTCAAAGAAGAACGTGCGTTCTTCGGGCGTCGGCTTGGCCGCCTTGCCCGGCGGCATTTCATGGCTGCGCACCATTTTGGCGATCGCCTGCCATTGGCGACGGCTCTTGATCAGATCCTTCGCCGAGGTGAACTTGTGAAGCGCCACATCGGCCTTCTGTTTCTCGGGGCCGTGGCAATCGAAACAATATTTGGCCATGAACGGCCGGATGCGATCATCGAACACCGGCTTGACGTCCGGCGTTTTCGGTTTATTCGCCGCCGATTCAATCGGCACGGCATCACCAGGATCAGGCGAACCGCCGCCGGCGAACAGCACGATCGCGATGACCAACAGGTTGATCGACGTGAATGAAAGCAGGATGACGATTCGCAACGGCATGGGGGAGTTCGGGCGTGAGGCGTGGCGGGGTGATTCATCAACACCAACATTCTACGCGCTGCTGCGGACCTGTTCGTGGAAAGGGCGCATGCGGCAACCGAGAACCTGCCCGTGTGGTGCGTTTCAGTGCGTTGGCGAGACAAACCGCCGCCGCCGGGCTCAATCCAATGGCAAGTTTTTGCCGGCCTGCGATACCCGCGTGAACAAGCCGCGCTGGCTGATCAGGTAGGCGTTGCCGTCGCTGCCTTTGACGACAGCCGCCCCGCCGTTGGGGATCGACACGCCGATCGCGCCGCCTGTCATCTGCGGTTTGACCGCGGCGGGCGCAGCAGCGGCATTATTCGCCTGCGCTTGTGCCGAAGGCTGATTCAGCGAGCCGAGAAAATAGCCCATCAGCACCAGGGCGCCGGCGGCGAGCAGGGTCATTGCTTTGTTAGTTGGTGCGGTCATCCGATAACTCCGTGGGTTGGGTGAATCAATCATCAATCAAATGTCGGCTGGTTGTAACGATTGTATCGGTCAGATCCACAACCTTGCCGAATGCACGATCCAATGTGTGTCATCCATGTTCACGGCCCGATCGGCGAATCGTTCAATTAAACGTCGGGATACAGACGGAAAATGTTGTGATGCAAAAGAACGCTCGACGACAACTTGGTTTCACTCTTATTGAGATGGTGATCGTGTTGGTCATCATCGGCGTGCTGGGTTCCGTGGCAGCCATGCGCATTGGCAGTGCAGGAAGCAATGCTGATGAGGTCGCTGTGGATGCCACCATTGTGACATTGCTCAAGGCAATCGAGCACTACGCCGTCGAACATCAGGGCAAGTATCCCAAAGTATCAACGATGAAGGCGCAACTCACCCAGTATTCCGACTTGCAGGGAAACACTTCGCCGGTCAAAACCAACCAGTTCAGCTACGGTCCTTACCTGCGCAACATGCCCAAGAACCTGCTTGTGTTCAACCCCGCCCGCGACGAAGACAGCAACTCATCCAGCGGCGACGATATCGTAGAACTGGAATTCAACGTCTCAACCGGCAAGCTGTCCGTGATCAAGTTGAAAGGCCGGCTTCATAACCGAGAGGTCGGCCAGCGACTGGTCGACGCCAAATTCGCGGCCAGCCTCGCCAGTTTGGGTCTCTAAGCTGCTATCGATCCGTACCTCGATGTCGGATCTGCCAAATCATTCGAACGCAACGGAACATTGCTCTCGTTGAGTGCCAAATCCTTTCCATGTCCGATGCAAAACATACTCGGTCAGATGAATCTTTTCGGCTGGCCCGACATCTAACAGCTGTGCCGTTGCAACGTGTCCATCGACTGGCATCCGTCGATCAAACGAAAGGCCCCAAAACCCTGACTATCTGGCGTGCACCGGCGTATACAAAACCAGATTTGTCACGGGTTTGTGACACGGCCGCTTGCGGCATTTGCAGTTCAAATCGGACCGGATGTCTGGTCCTGAAAAATGTTTTGTGCCGATAAGCCCTGACAGGAACATTATTAACCCGATTGGCATCGAATCATCCCGCTCCTACAATCGCCGATACTACGAACAGGAATGCAACCGCACGCCTAGTATTCATGGAAGAACCCCGCATGCCGCGGGCGCGAAAGTGAGACGCACCATGTTCGAACGATTTACCGACCGAGCTCGAAAAGTCATGGCCTTGGCCAACCAGGAAGCCCAACGCTTCAACCACGAGTACATCGGGACCGAGCACATTCTTCTCGGACTCGTCAAGGAAGGGTCCGGCGTCGGCGCCAACGTCCTGAAAAACCTTGACGTTGACCTGCGCAAGGTTCGTCTCGAAGTCGAAAAACTCGTCAAGTCCGGTCCCGACATGGTCACCATGGGCAAGCTGCCACAGACGCCGCGCGCCAAGAAGGTGATCGAGTACGCCATCGAGGAAGCCCGCAACCTCAATCACAACTACGTCGGTACCGAACACCTGCTGCTCGGCCTGCTTCGTGAACACGAAGGCGTCGCCGCGCAGGTGCTCATGAACTTGAACCTGAAACTTGAAGAGGTCCGCGAGGAAGTGCTCAACCTCCTCGGTGCAGGCGTTGAGCCGGAAGAAGCCGAAGCGGCCGGTGAAAAGCCCGGCGGCAAAGGCAGCCGCAGCAAAACTCCAGCGCTCGACAGCTTTGGCCGCGACCTGACCGAACTGGCCAAGGAAGGTTCGCTCGACCCGGTCATCGGTCGCGAAAAAGAAATCGAACGCCTCGTGCAGATTCTCTGCCGTCGTACCAAGAACAACCCGGTGCTGCTCGGCGAAGCGGGCGTCGGCAAAACGGCAATCGTCGAAGGCCTCGCACAGAAGATCATCAGCCACGATGTGCCGGAAATCCTCGCTGAGCGCCGCATCGTCGTGCTCGATCTCGCCATGATGGTCGCCGGCACGAAGTACCGCGGTCAATTCGAAGAGCGCATCAAGGCGGTCATGAACGAAGTGCGTCGTGCCAAGAATGTCACGCTCTTTATCGACGAACTACACACACTCGTCGGCGCCGGTGGCGCAGAAGGTGCGATCGACGCATCGAACGTGCTCAAGCCCGCCCTTTCGCGCGGTGAGATTCAATGCATTGGCGCGACCACGCTCGACGAATATCGCAAGTACATCGAAAAAGACGGCGCGCTCGAACGTCGTTTCCAATCCATCATGGTCGAGCCGCCCAACAAGGAGGAGTCGTTCCTCATTCTTCAGGGTTTGCGCGACCGCTACGAAGCGCACCACCGCGTGCAGATCACCGACGAAGCGCTTCGCGCCGCCGTCGAACTGTCCACCCGATACATCACCGGCCGCGTGCAGCCGGACAAGTCGATTGATGTGATCGACGAAGCCGGTGCTCGCATTCGTCTCAAGAGCATGACCAAGCCGCCGGACCTCGCGGAGATCGAAGAACAGATCGAACGCGCGAGCATTGAAAAAGACGAAGCGGTCAAGGAAGCCGACTACGAACGTGCCGCCGAGTTGCGCGATACCGTCGAAACCCTCCGCCGTAAGAAGGAAGAGATGCAGCAGGAATGGCGGAACAAAGCCAACGAAATCGACGGTGTGGTCGACGAGGAAGTGATCTCTGAAGTTGTCAGCAATATGACGGGCGTGCCGCTGCAACGCCTTGACACCGCCGAGTCCGAACGATTGCTCTCGCTCGAAGCCGAGTTGCACAAGACCGTCGTTTCGCAGGACGAAGCGATCAGCAAGCTTGCCAAAGCTCTTCGCCGTGCCCGCAGTGGATTGAAGGATCCGCGCCGACCAATGGGTTCGTTCATCTTCATCGGCCCGTCCGGTGTCGGTAAGACCCTGCTCTGCAAGGCGCTCGCGGAATTCATGTTCGGCAATCAGGATGCGCTCATCCGCATCGACATGTCCGAGTACATGGAGAAGCACAACGTCAGTCGCCTGATCGGCGCGCCTCCCGGCTATGTCGGTTTCGAAGAAGGCGGCCAGCTCACGGAGCAGATTCGCCGTCGGCCTTACTCCGTCGTGCTGCTCGATGAAATCGAAAAAGCGCACCCCGACGTGTTCAACATGCTGCTTCAGATCATGGAAGAAGGCCAACTCACCGACTCGTTCGGCCGGCACGTCGACTTCCGCAACGTCATCCTGATCATGACCAGCAACATCGGCGCGGAACTGATTCAGGATCCGGGCAAACGCTTCGGCTTCGGGCCGAAAGACCCGGATATGGCGTACGACAACATGAAGCGCACGCTCGAGAACGAACTTGAACGTTACTTCCGCCCTGAGTTCATCAACCGACTCGATGACAAGATCGTCTTCCGTCCGCTTAACGAGGAAGACATGGTCAGCATCATCGAACTCGAACTCGGCAAAGTGGCCGACCGGCTCGCTCAGCGCAACCTCAAACTGGAAGTGGATGACGACGCCAAGGCGTTCCTCCGCGAAGAAGGTTACAAGCCCGAATACGGCGCCCGGCCTCTGCGTCGAGCGATCGAACAATACATCGAGAACCCCGTCAGCGAACACATCCTTCGCGGCGAGTTCAACGAATTCCAGACGATCGAAGTGACCAAGGAAGAAGGTAATGACGAACTGACCTTCTCATCCCGCGATTCCGAACCGGAAGAAAATGACAAACCGGAAGAGGTCGCGGGCGCGGGTGCGGAAAGCACTTGATAATCCTGAAAATTCAGTGACCACCCCAACGCACGGGATTCGCCAATCCCGTGCTTTATTTTTGCACGGCGCGAACCACGTTGACCGCTGACGCACGCTTCAGGATGACATACCGCGGATAGCCGTCCAGTTGCAATTCGGTCTGTTTTGGGTTCGAGAGTTTTGCGTGATTGCCCATCTCGTCGACGCGCTCACCGCCGGTCGCATCACTTTTGATTGTGACATTCGCAGGCAGCCCGACCGTGAACGCGGCGATGATCTGCTTGTCACCGCGTTGGAACTGATACACGTGCACGCTGTCCGATTCAATCAGTGTGGTCTTGAATCGTGAACCGGCGAGCGACGACACCAGTGCTGCGGTCGTGCCGTAAACGAATCGCGGGCAGAATTGGTGGTCGAGAAAACCAAAGTCACGCCCCGACCGACCGGGGCCACGCGTCATGCGGCTGCAAAACAACAGCACGCCTTTGTGCCCGTTCGCCCAGCAATACAACGTTTTCTGTGCGACCGCCTGCGCCTGTCGCCGCTCCTGATCCAACCGCCATGCGGCGTAGCCGGTTTCTGTGTTCACATAACGCGTCGATTCGTATCCTGCCTCGGCGTGCAACTTCTTCATCAACGCGAAGTCTTTTTTAAGTTCGCGCAAGTTGCCGTGCGAGTGATACGCGTGCAGGTCGACCTGCCCTTTCAGTTGCTCGACGAAATACTTCGACTTGTCCAGATCAATGAACGCATAACCGCCGTTGGCGATCGGCGCATTGGGCAATTGCTTGCGAATCTGATCACGCGAGAAGCGGTACTGCCCGACGAATTCTTCCTGTGTCCCCGACCAGAACTCCACCTGGTCCGGCTCATTGAACACCTGCACGAACCGCGCGTGCTCACCATACCGCTTCAACAGCGCGGCGATGTATTGCCGTTGCGGCTGCTCCCGTCGCGGGTAACGCCAACCGTTTGACTTCACGGTTTTGTACTTTTCAAGGATCGCCCAGTCCGGCGCGTTCATGACCTGCAGCGCCAGTTGAAACCCGCGTGACGTGTACGCCTTCACCGCCGCGTCCATGCGTTTGAAATCGAAACGGTACGATTCCCCCGTTTCGGTCACCCGACGGCCCATTTCCATGGATATATCGGCGCGCACGAGTTGAAAACCCAGCCGCGCCACCAACTCCGCTTCGAGTTCACGCGCTGCCTGCTCGGTAATTCCTTTGGGTAGTGTCGGGCGACCACCCTGGCTCCAGTGATACCGACCCGGAAAGGCGCAGATGCCGAGAAAAAACGCATCTGTCTTCCAGTCGCGCCGTGCATCAGTCAGATTCGGTGAAAAGGCGATACTGCGAATCAAACGGCTCACAGGCTTGCCGTCCTTAAACCCATCCAGTGTCAACAGGTAAACACCGTACTCGTTGATCTGGTAAGTGATACTGAAGGGTTTACCTGCTTCAATCCTGAACTTGTCGATCGCGCGGTTATGCCAGTTCCAAACAGTCAGTTGACCGGATTGGAACTTTGCGGCATCCACGCCGACAGTTACGGCAACACGTCCATGGCTTGAAGTGGTCGCCCAATGGAATGGCTTGTCCGCGATGAGTGACAACCCCGATGCATCGCCCTTCGCTTCAGGGATGCGTTCATGCAACTGCGGGACGCCGGAACTTTTCAGGGGTTTGAGTTGCTGTGATACGGTGATGACGACGGCCTGATCGGCGCACGCCGACATGCTCGACAGCCAAAGGCACAAAGCGATGAGCAATCGCAATTTGACGTGGTTTTTCACGATCATGATTCGGGCAGATTCCGTTTCCAGAAACGCAGCCAGTTTTCACCCATGATCGCACGAACATCGGCGCTGCTGTACCCGCGCTCGGTCAACAACGGTTCAAGCAAGTGCAGGTCGGCCACTGTATCGATCTCAGCCGGGCAGTCTTCAGCGCCGAACCCGCCGTCGAGATCACTGCCGATCGCTACGTGGTTGGCATCGCCCACCAGTTGACAGATGTGGTCGATGTGTTGCACGAGCAGTGCCAGCGGCACGTCGTTTTTCTCCAGTGACTCATCTTCGCACTTCGAGATCATGTGCTTGTACATCACCACGCCGACCACGCCGCCGCGCTGGTGGATCATGCGAATCTGTTCATCGGTGAGCTGCCGTTGATGATCGGCGAACACCCGGCAGTTGCTGTGGCTGGCGTACACCGGTCCGTCAAAACGTTCGTACGCCTCGAGAAAGCTTTCATCGCAAAGGTGCGTCAGGTCGAGCGGCATTTGCAACGACTTCATTTCGTCAAGCAGTGCGCGGCCTTTGTTGGTCAGCGGGCCGGAATCGTCCTGTTTCATCGACGGCGTACCGTAGGCGTAGCAACTCTGCTGAAAGTGCGCAAGCACCAGCGACCGCAAGCCGTGCCGGTGCCAGATGTGCACGTCGGCCGGTTCAATGATCGGGTCCGCACCTTCCATGGTGACGATAACGCCAAGCGGCCGCGAAGGATCGCCATGCGACGCGGCGGTCCAATGATGGGTCAGTGTCGGTTGATCGCGGAT
>JANQKH010000161.1 GCA_028281215.1 Phycisphaeraceae bacterium
TGGTCGTGCGATGGTGCTGGATTTCAGCGTGCGACCCAGCGGGCGCTACGTCTCTGATGACTTCACCAAAGTCGGCGAACGGCTGGTCAACGCGGCCCAAGTATTAACCCACGGCTTTACGCAAAAGACGTTGCTGAAAGACTTGCTCGTGAGCTCGCCTGCGTTGGTGGATCATGTGCTAGCGGGTTTGAAAGAGTCCGAAGTCGCCAAAATGCTGGGCGTCGAAGTGCTCGGATTGTCGATTCTTTCCATCAAGCCCACGCCCGACATGGCACGGGCACTGGAAGCCGATGCACGTGAAGCCTTGTTGCAGCGCGAAGAAGAAGCGATTTCCGCAAGGCGAAACATGGCTGTCGAACTCGAACGTGAAATCCGCGAGAACGAGTTGAAAACCGATCAACTCGTGCAGGAAAAACAACGCGAGCTGCGCGAAGGCAAGATGGCTGCGGACATCGCGGTCGAAGAACAGCGCGTGCAATTGGTCGATCAGAAATGCGCCAACGATCGCAAGGAAGCCGACGCTCGCGGCGAAGCATTGCGGGCGATGTTGCAACCACTCAAGGACGTCGATTGGCGAACCCTCCTCGCTGCCGGCGCTGGCGCGAACGACCCTGCGACGCAAATCTCCGTCGCCTTCCGCGAGCTGGCAGACAACGCGGAGAAGATCGGCACGTTGAACATCACGCCTGACCTGCTTGAGAATCTTCTCGACCGACCCAACGGAAACGGCAACGGCCATGACACGAAGCTTGAACACGGAAGGAGCTAGTCATGGGAAAACTGCCAAGCGTTGCGATCGTCACGCGCGAAACCCGCATGGAAGGTTTGTTGAAACGCCGGCCGACAAAGGGCGCGTTGGGCTTTTCGCTGAACGCCGCGATGGATATCGGAGCCGTCGCCCGCAAGCGTCGCCAGGAACAGCGCACATGGGAGCTCGAGGACGCAGTGCTCTGCGATATTCAGGGCCTCGCCGTGATGGAGGCGTATGAAGAAGAAGCGACTGTTTACGAAAAAAACGTTCGTCGCATTCGCAATGATCTCAATCGCATGGATTATCCCATCGCGATGGTGAACCGTGAACTGTTGTCCACTTACGACTTCGGCCGCTGCATGGCGGTCGTTGTCGTCGGACAGGACGGCCTTGTTGCGAACACCGCCAAGTACGCGCAGGGTATTCCCATCATCGGTGTCAACGGCGATCCCGAACAGAACGAAGGTCGACTGTTGCCGTTCCTTGCAAACGAAGCACAACTCGGCATCGCCCGCGTCGCTCAACACCGCGCGAAGATTCAGGACATCACGCTCGCCAGTGTCGAACTGACCAACGGCCAATCGATGCTCGCATTCAACGACTTCTTCATCGGCTACCAATCCCACCAAAGTGCGCGGTACATCCTCCAGGCACGCGGCAAAGCGGAACAGCAAATTTCCAGCGGCGTAATCGTGTCAACCGGTGCGGGTTCAACAGGTTGGTTGTCGTCCGTCTACAACATGACCTGTGGCGTCGCGCAGCGATATGGATCGACCTTCGCGGCACCGCCGGCGATGGCGTGGGATGAACCGCGACTCAAGTGGGCCGTCCGCGAACCGTTTCGCACCAAGCAGACCGGTGTTGACCTCGTGGTCGGTGAAATCGAAAGCAATGACGAGATCATCATCGAATCGCTGATGCCCAACGACGGCGTGATTTTTTCCGACGGCATCGAAAGGGATTATCTGGAATTCAACAGCGGCACGGCGGCCCACATCAGCGTCGCCAAGGAGCGTGCGCAGTTGGTCCTACGCTAATTGCGGAGTCGAGGCGGGTTGCGGTTAAACTGATGCACGACCTACCGAAAGGAAAGTGCATGCGAACCACCCGCCTCTTTATGATTACCGCGTTTGTGTTGACCGCTTCGACAAATCTGCACGCTGACAACTGGCCGCAGTTCCGCGGGCCATCAGGTGACGGTCACTCCGCTGAGAAAAACCTACCCACCAAATGGTCGAGCGATGACATCGCATGGCGTGTGTCGATCAAGGGGCGGGGGCAATCGACGCCGGTGGTGTGGGAGCATCGTATTTTTCTGACCACTGCGGTCACCGGCAACGAACGTCTGGTGCTTTGCCTCAATCGCAAGGACGGTAGCACGATCTGGGAGCGGAAGGTCACGCTCAAAGGTGATGCCGAAGACGTGCACGAAATGAATTCCTGGGCAACCAGTTCCTGCGCGACGGACGGCAAGGTTGTGGTTGCGTTTTTTGGTCCCGCCGGCATTCATTGCTTTGACATGGACGGCAAGCGACTCTGGTCGCGCGACCTTGGTTCGTTCCCCGGCCGGTGGGGCAACGCCGCGTCGCCTGTGATTCTGGGTGACATGGTGATTCAAAACTGTGATGCATTAGGCTCTTCCTCGCTCATCGCGCTCAACAAGACCAACGGCGATGTGATCTGGAAGACCAAACGCAACGACAAACCGCGCGGCGGATGGTCGACACCGGTGCTGATCGACACCGGCAAACGAAAAGAAATCGCACTCAACGGCGAGTTCGGTATCAAGGGCTACGATCCGAAGACCGGCAAGGAACTGTGGTTCTGCAAGTCGTTCAACGGCCGCGGCACGCCTTCACCGGTGTTGACGCAGGGCGCCTTGGTGGTCATCAACGGCAAACCCGGTGACATCTATGCCGTCACGCCGGGCGGCAGCGGCGATGTCACGAAGACGCACATGAAGTGGCACACGGGTCGGCGCGGCGGGCGCGATCTGCCTTCGCCCATCGCCGTCGGCAATCATGTGTTCTCCGTCTCCATGTCAGGCGTGGCGTCGATGTATCAATCTTCCGATGGCCGATCGCTCTGGACCGATCGTCTCAGCGGCGCATTCAGTGGTTCGCCGATCGCCGCGAACGGTTTGGTTTACATTCAGAACGAAGCGGGCGATGTGTACGTCATCGAACCGGGCAACGCGTTGAAGGTGGTGTCCACGAACAAATTGCCGGTCGAAGGCCGGGAGATTTTCCGTGCGTCGCTGAGCGCCAGTTCCGGTCAGATTTTTGCGCGGTCGGATAAGTCGCTCTACTG
>JANQKH010000171.1 GCA_028281215.1 Phycisphaeraceae bacterium
GCGTTTATTCCCGCACCCCCACGCTCTTTCACCACCTTCGCGCCGCGAACGGCGATGTTCTCGTTCAAGTCCGGATGCGAGCACTCATTGAGTCCAAACTCTTAACTGCCAAACAGGCGCGATCCTTGGCCGATCAATACCGGTCGATGCCGCCCTTGCGGCCGGTGGAAGAGGGTATCGATATCGGTGAACGCATCATTCAACTCGATCTGATGTTCGCCGTAAAACATGTGCCGCAGAACCCTTCAATTCTAAACCAGACTTTGAAATTGGATTTCGACTGGCCACAAGAGTTTCATGATTACATTGAAGTAGATTTCGAGATCAACGAAGCACTGAAACGTGTCAACCGACGATTCGACGATCTTGTTAGCCGAATACGAATCGCGGATCGCACTGAACGAGACAAAGCTTTTGAAAAGGACCAGGAAGAGTACGAAAGGATGTTTAGTCAGTTTGAATCCCGTCAATCGTCGCCCATGTTCTGGCAAAACCTCAAGACGATGGCAACGCAAAAACGTCGGGAACTCGTAACTGTTCACTTTTGTGATTGGATTTGCGGTATCGTCACCGCAGCCTACCCTGCGGCCGCTCGAACCGAGTCGCGTCTCAACATGGACCGGTCACTCACACTCGCCGGTCTTTCGATTACCGCCTACCACGCGGACCACGGCCATTATCCCGATTCGCTCGAGGTCTTGATTCCCAAATACCTCAACAAGATTCCACGCGACCAATATGTCGATCAACCCATCAGCTACCAACGGACCGACAAGGGGTTTCGTCTTTACAGTTACGGCGAAAACCAGATCGACGACGGTGGCATCCAAGGTGACGAAAAACTCGACATTCTCTTCGAAGTGCCTCGCAATCAGGGAAAAGAGTGAACAAGCCAGCCTGCCAACTCGAGCCCCAACGGGGCATGGATTCATCGGTTTGCCGCGCCACGTTGGGGCCGACCTGTGGGTTGGCATTCAAACCTGGCGCTTCGCACGGGCTATATTTCTGCCGACCCTTCGGGCCGTGATTTAGCCCCGGTCGAATACCAATGTGCAATCGCCCGCGTCACTGATGCGTGCGCGCGGGACGGATGATCTCGGGCGAAACACCTGGACCTCCGGCAGCGAAGTCTTGAGCCACCTCGGCGATTGAGAGGGCTCGCCCGGCGAGGGCACTGCTTTTTTTCTTGTCTCGAAATGCGCGACCGATCAGGAATGGCGACGCGCTTTTCATACTCGCGTTTTGTTTGGATTTCGGGTACAATAGGCTGTTACCGCGCCCGGCGTGCGGGCATGTCTTTGACCGGAGGTTTCTGTGTTGATTCGATCGAACAATGGCCGCGATCCCAAGAGGCACGCCGGCGGAAGTCTGGGGCCGGGCGATGTTACATGGTTCAGGCGGGCGGGGCGATGGATGGACGCCGGGCTATCGGCGTGTTGCCTGGTGACGATGTTTGTGCGCACAGGTGTCGTCAAATCGTGTCCGCCGGACATGGCCGGACACGTTCCGGACATGATTCCGGACATCCAAACCTGCGTTATTGAGGAAAAAATGAGGTCCGGACGTCCGGACATTTTGGCCGGACATGGCGCAAAATCATACAAAATAATAACTTATATCGTTTTTGGAGCATCCGGACACCCCCTATGTCCGGACATGCATGGATGTCCGGTCGGGGCGCCACGGACAACCTCTGTGCCGGTGCTCAAACCGGCCCGCGATCACACTGACAAACGAGTTGTTAGCGGCGCCAAATCAAAACGGAACACCAATGCCGTCCCCCACTCGCATCAACCCCGCTCCGTTTAGAATCGCTCCTTCTGGTTTTCTTTCGATGAGTCCAATGATGAAAACGCAACTGTTTCTGATCCTGGTGATGACGCTCTTTTTCGGTTCCGTTTCACAATCGGCCGAGCATCGCGCGGCGCAGCCGAACATCATTCTCATTTTGGCGGACGATCTGGGCTACTCGGATCTGGGTTGTTACGGCGGGGAGATCCACACGCCGCACCTGGATTCGCTTGCCAAGCGGGGTGTGCGGTTCACGCAACTTTATAACTCGGCGCGGTGCTGCCCCAGCCGGGCGTCGTTGATGACCGGCCTGTATCCGTCGCAAGCAGGGATTGGTGATTTCACAACAGGTCGGCCTCATCCGACGCGCGGGCCCGGTTACCTGGGCCGACTCAACGAACAGTGTGTCACGCTGGCCGAGGTGCTCAAGCCGGCGGGCTACGGCTGCTACTACGTCGGCAAGTGGCACATGCATGAACAGACCGGTCCGATCAAGCGCGGGTTCGACGAGTTTTACGGCTACACGCGCGGGCATTCGCATGATCAATACGATGCTGACTATTACTTCCGCCTGCCGCAAGGGCGCAAGCCGGAGCTTGATCTGCCGAAGGACAAGTTCTATGCGACGGACGCGTTCAATGATTATGCGATGGAGTTCATTCGCCAGGGGCAAAAGAGCGGCAAGCCGTGGTTTGTGTTTCTAGGTCACTCTTCGCCACACTTCCCGGTGCAAGCACCGGCCGAACGAGCGGACAAGTACGACAAAACGTACCGCCGCGGCTGGGATGTGCTGCGCGAAGAACGCTACGAGCGCATGAAAAAACTTGGCTTGATCAACGGCGACCATTGGAAACCGACGCCGCGCGCGCTCGTACCCGTCGATCGCAACGACATCGCCAACGGTTATCCCGGCAAGCCGAATCCGGCATGGGATTCACTCGACAAAGACCGGCAACTCGACCTCGCACGACGTATGGCGGTTTTCGCCGCGATGGTGGAGTCGGTCGACCACGGTGTCGGGCGCATCATCAAGCACTTGCAGGCGACCAACGATCTGGACAACACGCTGATTCTGTTTTTAAGCGATAATGGCGCATGTTATGAATGGGGACCGTTCGGGTTCGATGGCCGATCCCGAGTTGGAACAACTACGTTGTATACCGGCGACGACCTGCGCAAGATCGGTGGGCGAGGTACGCATCAATCGTACGGCAGCGCGTGGGCAAATCTGGGCAACACTCCGTTGCGGCTCTACAAGCATTTCACACATGAAGGTGGTATCAGCACGCCGTTCATCGCCCATTGGCCCAAAGGGATCGGTCGGCCGGACACATGGGTGCGCACGCCTGCTCATGTGATGGACATCATGCCGACCGTGCTCGACGCCACCGGCGCGAAGTACCCGCAGGTGCGCAACGGGCAAACCATTCCGCCCATGGAAGGCGTCAGCCTGCTGCCGGCGATGCGCGGTAAATCGTTGCCGAAGCGTTCCATCGGTTTCGATCACCAAGGCGCTCGGGCGCTGCGAAACGGCGACTGGAAACTCGTCTGGTCCAAGCGCATGCCGACCGAGATCAAGTGGGAGCTTTACAACCTGGCAAAAGACCGCTGTGAAACCAACGACGTCGCGGCGCGGCATCCGGTGCGCGTGAAATTGTTGGCGGCGGAGTGGGAGACGTGGGCGCGGCGGGTCGGGGTGATTTACGACAATCCCGCGCGGCCGGTGAAATCAAACGATCCGCCTTCGCCACAGATCGCCAAACGCTCCATTGCGATTTCAGCTCAGGTGAAATCCAGAGCGGAGCAAGGCGTGATCGTCGCGCAAGGCGGACGCGAGCATGGCTTCGCAGTGCACCTGGTCAACGGCAGGTTGGCGTTCGATGTGCGCGTCAAAGGCAAGGTCACGCGCATCACAGCTTCCGATCGCGCTGGTGAAACATTTGCTTTTAAGGCTGAACTGACCGGCGAATTGATGTCGTTGAGCATCGATGGCAAACCGGTGGCGAAAGCCAAGTCGCCCGGTTTGATTCCGGTGCAGCCGAAGGACGGGTTGAATGTGGGTCGCGATGAACTGACCGCCGCAGGACAATATGAACCCCCGAACGCGCTAGCGGGCACGGTGTCCAAACTGGAAATCAGAACCGGCGAAAAGGCACCATGACCTGTTCATTGGGCGAACCTGTATCAGCCTGCACGTTCCACAATCACCGCTAACCATTTGAGCATTGCGATGCATCAACACCGACGGATTTGCGAGCCTCGAAGCGGCGGTGCTACAATTTCCCGCCGATTGTGCGGGTGTAACTCAATGGTAGAGTGTCAGCTTCCCAAGCTGAATGTTGAGGGTTCGAGTCCCTTCACCCGCTTTGCTGCCCGCTGCCTCGCTCCGTCTTGCCTCACCGCCGCCCCTTTGCAGGGTTCGGGCGACCGTGACGCGACGGATCAGGCAACTTGATGACAGGTTTATTTTGGCGGCGGTCCGACGTGTATCACAGCGAATGCCGCGATTTCATCCTTTCGCCATTCAACCGTACCGATTTGCATGCTTCCCGATGTGGGTTTTGAAAAAGTGACTTCGACGTGATCCCCGACTGGTGACCAGCCGGTCAAAGACACAGTTAACACCCCCTTCGACGAACGAACCACTTCTCCGCCTACCGGGCAGCCTTTCCATTCTCCCTCAACGCCGGAATCCATGACGTTTGTGGACTCGAAACGGCCCTCAGCGAGACGAACCCAGCCAGTGATCGCACGAAACTCACCCTTGCTCAACTTCTGCAGTTTCTTGACCAGCCATGGTTCAACGACAGGTTTCTTGCCATCCGGGCGTGCTTTCTTCGGGAGGACAATCTTGACGTAGACGGCCGGAGGTTTGGAGTCGGAGGCGGCTGGCTTTTTCGCTGCGATCACGGGCCGAGCCTGCATCCCCATCAAGGCAGAGAGCAATAGAGCGAAAAGGAGTTGGGGAAGAAGCGATTTCATTCTTTCTTCGACGCACCAATCGGCGGACAGTTCCAGTTCACTGGATTTGAGAAGCATTCACCGTGGCATTGATCCCCTCTGAAAATCTTGATCCAAGATTGATGAGAGAATCAGCCCGGCTTTGAGCCGGAAAGGAATCCTCGTGAATAAAGTAACACAATGCTGGATAGATCGTGGCCAAGTTCCGCCAAGCGGATGGGGAGCTGCGCAAAGGACTCCGTGTGCCCGAAGTGTGGAAGCAATTGGGGATCAGCGAACAGACGTATTATCGCGGGCGCTCCAAGTAAGTGGCATGGATCCGCAGATTGCCAAGCACCTGAAGGAACTGGAACGCGAAACCGCCGGTCATGCCAGCAGTTCAGTGATTGGACCCCGGCTTTCCTTGAAGGACTTCACGGGGCAACCGAGTTGCTGGAGGATGGTCAGGTAGAGGTCGGACGCCGGTTTTTCACCGCCCTTCCACTTGAGATGTTGTCCGTGTTTAAAGCCGAGCTTGTTGCCGCCGGCGAGCAACATAGGGAAGCTGCCGCCGTTGTGGCTGCGGGTTTGCGATCCGCCTAGCAGGAGAACGGTGTGATCAAGCAGCGTGCCGTCGTGTGCTTCAATCTTGTTCAATTTGCCCATCAGGCGCGCCAACGAAGCACAGAACATGGTGTCGCGGTAGGCGAGCACCTTGGCGTCGGCGTTGAGCGTGTGGGCCTGGCCACCTTTGTGGTGGAAATCGTGGGCGCCGCGGAGTTGACCGCCGGCCTGCTTGGCCCAGTCCTTGTATTCATCGTAGTTCGGGCCGCCCTCGCCACCGAGGCTATGCGTCGCGACGCGCGTCATGTCAGTCTGAAACGCCAAGGCGATCAGGTCCATCATCAGTTCGATGTGTTCCTGCATGCTGTTCTTGGCTTCGACCTGAAGGCGGATGCCGTTTTCATCGAACTGCGGGCGACCGCCCACGAGAATCTTTTCGCGATCGATTAAGCGTTGTTCCACATCCCGAATCGAATCGAGGTATTGATCCAGCCGACGCTGATCAACGCGGCCAAGTTGCTGGCGGAAGTTTTTCACTTCACCCATGGCGGTATCAAGCACGCTCCGGTCGAGTTCCAGTCGCGCCTTGACCTGTTTAATCTGCGCTTTATCCGCCGGCGGGAACAAACGCTCAAAGATGGAGCGGTAGTCCGCGGTGGCCGGGATATCAACGCCCAGCGCATTGCGAGACAACGTGGTCGTGCCAACGCCGTCACGGAACGAAAGTACGAGTGACGGCAACCAGGTCGGACCCAGATATTTGGCGGCAACCTGGTCCATCGACACCGTGTTGGAAATCGTACCGGGCGTAAGATTGATATTGTGACCAGTCAGCCAGTTGTAAGGATGAACGTGCCCACTGATACGACCTTCGATGTGCAACAGGTTGGTCAACACGGAAAAGTGATCGCGGTACTTTTCCAGCGGCTTGTGCGCCGGCGCGATGGTGTAATTGAAACCGGTATCCTTGGGAAACCACGTGTGACTACAAATGCCACCAGGGATGTAGAAACAGGCTAGGCGGGGCGAATCCTTTTCGCCTTTCGCCGCCGCAAGAGTCTTGCCGCCCATGATGTCGAGCGCCGGCAGCGCCAAACTGGCGCCAAAGCCGCGGAGCATGGTGCGTCGCGAGATGATATTGCCTTTTCGGTTCATCAGATTTCCCATTGTTGAGGCTGACCGTCAGGACTTTCCGCCTATTGAAATATTGTAACCAATGCCGCCGCGGTTACAGCCGGCACGAACACCAAACACTACCGCTCAACGAAAACACGGCTGCGAATCAACGCCTTCATCACATCGCCCAACGGCAGTCCCTTGGCCTCGTGCTTTTTGATGATCGACCGGATCTGCGTCATATCGTGAACGTCGGGTCGCCGGCCGGTGCCGTAGATCACCATATTTTTGAGGATGCCGCGCACCATATCACCGCGGTAATGTTTAGCCATCAGTTCCCGTGCTTCGCTGAAGCTTTTAAAGGTTTCACCTCGCGGCAATCGCCCTTCAGCATCCACCGGCCGCGTCTTGCCGGTGCCTTTCCATTCAATCTTGCCGTCGAGCTCGTTGCGTTCGTACTTTTCATGTTCCACGTCGCGCCAACGGCCGCTGATGTCGAAATTCTGAAATGCAAAACCCAGCGGGTCCATGTCTTTGTGACACACGGCACAGTTCGGATTCGCCTGGTGTTGGACAAGTAGTTGCTTGAAAGATTTGCCGCGGTTGTCCCCGGCCGAAGGGTCGAGTTCCGGCACTTCCAACGGCGGGGGGGGAGGCGGATCGTCAAGGATATGGCGCAGCGTCCACGCGCCCCGGTAGATCACCCAATTATCGCCCATCCAGCAGAGCATGGATTGGATGCCCGCGTGTCCGAGCACGCCACCACCGCGCGGGTCGTCGCGGCGCAGCGTCACCTTGCGCAATTCACCGCCCTTGATGCCGTCATAGCCGTAGTGATTAGCAAGGCTTTCGTTCATCAATGTCCAATCGCTGACGAGTAACTCGCGCGCCGGCCGATTGTCGGTAAATAGTTTTTGAATGTAGCCGATGGTTTCATCGCGCATCGATTCCTTGAGGTAGCGCCCGAAGCGGAAGTCCTGATTCTTCAGGCTGCGCATCACCAGTGTGATCGGCTGACCCATTTCCAGCCACTGGGTCACGAAGGGATTCCAGAAGTGTTCACTCTTTGGATCCGCCAACAGCCGATCGACCTGAGCATCTAACACGGCGGGGTCGCGAAGTTTGCCTTGCGCCGCCAGGTTTCTCAGTTGCTTGTCCGGCGGCATGCCATGCAACATGAAACTCAGACGTGATGCGAGCGCATACTGGCCATGCGAGGCACCATTCCGGCCTGGCGAGGTCAGGTACCGGAAGTTGGCGCTGAGCAGAACGGATTGAAATGTCGCGCGCAAAGCGTCGTCGAACGCCATGCCCTGCCCACGGAGTTTTTTGTAGAACGCGAGAAAGTGGGCCCGTTCTTTGGTAGAAGCCGGTCGCCGCCACGCTCGGTCCATCCACAAAGCCAACAACCGCTCGGCGGAATCTAGATCGTCACTCACCTTGACATTCGCATCCCATTCCTGTGGCGGCCACGATGCAACGTACCCCATTTCGATTTCAACCTGCTGGAGCACCAGAAAGGGCACCGGGTGTTTTTCGACTGGTACCTGTTTGCGATCAAACTTGGGGCGAAAGGTGGTCGGTCCGCCGGGAATGGTTTCGCCCGGTTTCAGTCGCGTGTCGTTTTCAAATCCCTTAATCGCGTAGGGCAGTTCCACGCGACTGTTGAACGTCACCGTCAGCCCGCGCTTGTCGATCACGAGGCCGTCGGTCTGCACCTGGAACTCGAGCGTTTGCGGCTTTTCACTCGTACCAGTGATCTCGATGTATTCAAAATCGCGATTGCCGACCTCCAGTTGAAAATGCGGATTGGGTATTTCAGGGTACGGCTTCAACACCCACACGACCAACCTGACGCGCAGCAATCCTGTCGGCTTGTCACCCACCGGCACACCGACGCTGGAGCCGCCACGTTCACCAAGCCACTTGGGTTCCAGCAGCAGGCCGACGCCTTTTTGGCCGTAGCCGCGCGCTTTGACGTACAGGTTGTTCTGCTTCTTCAAATCGTCAAAGGTGCGGCGCGGGTCTTTGCCTTCGCGTAAATCCACGGACCAGACGATGCCGTCAGCGGACTCCAAAAATCGAATGCCGTCAACGGCGCGCCGCGTGACGGCCATCACTTGTGCGACCGAGTCGGGGGCGGCCTGCAAGCCGCCGGCGCCGGTATCAAAGCCGGCCGTCTTACCGTCTTCCGGCAATGAGAGCGAGTAGTCCACAGACAGGCCGGTCACATCCCGAAGCGCGGCGGAAAGTTCACGGCGGTTCAACCGGCGCGTCGTACCAGCGCGCAACGCCAACTGTTCACTTTCAATCCACGCAAGGAACTTTTTCTTCTCGTCGGCGGATGGTTGCGGCTTGTCTTCGGGTGGCATCTCGCCGGCCGTCAACATCTCGTGCGCATTAGTCCACAGTTGTCCATCATCCAACCGGTACCGCGTCAACTGATCGAATCGAATGCGCGACTTCTGTTTTTCGGACCCGTGGCAAGCGACGCAATATTTTGCGAGGAACGGCTTGGCGTCAGCGTTGAACGACTGGGGATCCCCCTCGTTCTTACTCTCGGACGCACCGGAACTGTCAGCCGACACGACACTCCCGGTGCAACAACACACCACCAGCACCATCACCAGCCACCATGAATATTGTTGACACCGTTCTAGGTTCACTGAGCGACTCCAATGTTGATGTCTCTATATAGATCGGCAGGTTTGGCACGGGCGACAAGCGGTCGGTGCCCCGAGCGCCCATCGGTTCGCATGATACACAGGCCATCGGCTGCCCATTGGTTTTCAAAGCGTTTGCCAATGTCTTTGCGGCATCGGCCCTTCGTACATGTGATTGAATCGACAGCCCATGAGGGTTACACGGCATGCGGCTGATAAATGGGTAGTAGCAAAACGGGCCCCTGAATACCGCAACACCTCACCGTTTGCCGTCGTGGTACGATTGACGTTCAACCCCGCCATGAGGTGTGTTATGTTTTTATTCCAACACTCGAACGCTGGCGCGTCGCGTTGCTTCCACACGGTAGTCTGGTTTGCGTTCGTTTTGGCGATGTTGCCCGGTATTGTGCAGTCAGCGGAGGACAAGCCCGCCATCCGCAATGTGCTGTTCATCATTTCGGATGACCTGAAAGCCAGTGTGCTCGGTTGTTACGGCGACAAGGTCTGCAAGACGCCGAACATCGACAAACTCGCCAAACAAGGCATGGTGTTTGATCACACCTATTGCCAAGGCACGTCGTGTCGACCGTCGCGGTTGTCGTTCATGTTCGGCCGACATCAGGTCAACGGTAAAAACGCGGCGCAGCAATACACCAATATGGGTGAACACTTCAAGAAGCACGGCTGGTATTCCGCCCGCGTCGGCAAGATCTATCACATGCGCGTGCCCGGCGACATTATTCCCGGAACACACGGCGATGACATTCCCTCCTCGTGGACCGAACGGTACAACTCAGCCGGGCAGGAAGCACATACGCCCGGCGATTACGCGTGTTTGAACCTGAACATTTTCACGACCGAACTCGAAGGCCGACAGTCGACGCGCATGCCGCACCGCATGTTTGTCTCTGTGAAATACAAGGGCGATGGTTCCGATCAACCCGACCATAAAACCGCCACGAAAACGATCGAACTGTTGCGCGAGCACAAGGACAAACCGTTCTTTCTTGCAGCGGGATTCGTGCGTCCGCACTATCCGATGGTGGCGCCGGTGCAATATTTCAAGCCGTACCCATTCAAGAAGATGACTCTGCCGCACGTGCCGGAGAATGACCTGGCGGACATTCCGCCGCTCGGCATCACCAACAGCCGGTCCGCGAAGAACGGCATCGACAAATACCCCGACAACCAGCGCCGGATGTGGTCGGCCTACTACGCAACCGTCACCTTCATGGACGAACAGGTCGGCCGCATCATGGACGAACTGGAACGCCTCGGCCTGCGCGATAGTACCGCCATCGTGTTCACGTCCGATCACGGCTATCACCTGGGCGAACACACATTCTGGCAAAAAACGAATCTACACGAAGAGGTGATCCGGGTACCGCTGATCATTTCCGCGCCGGGCATGAAGCCGGGGCGATCAAAATCGATCACGGAGTTGGTCGACATCTATCCGACGTTGGCTCAGCTAGCCGGTTTGAAGATTCCAGGCAGTGTTCAAGGCAAAAGTCTCGTACCGATCCTGCGAGACCCGACCGCCAAAGTGAAAGAGCATGCGATCGCTTTCAACCGAGGCCACGCATTGCGCAGCGAACGCTGGGCGTACATGCGCTACACTGATAAAACCGAAGAACTCTACGATATGAAGGACGACCCGGGGCAGTATCACAACCTCGCACGCGGCAACGAACACGGGGCTGTATTGAAGGCCATGCGAAGCGCCCTGGATGCGAAGTTGAAATCGATCCGCGGCAAGTAGTTCACCCCAACAGGAAGGCGAAACAACATGCGAACGATTCTGTACGGAGTTGTGTTGTCCCTGTGGCTGACGTGGCCCAGCATCGCTGCGCCTCCCCACGCCGACTGGTTCCCTAAAGCGCCGGCGTTGCCGAAACCGACTGGACAGGTCATCCGCGTCACTACCGTGCAGCAACTGTTGCAGAGTGTAAAAACGGTACGGCCGGGCGGCACGATCCTCATCGCCGACGGGCATTATCACCTGCCGACATACTTTGAAATCACCACCGATCGTGTCACGATGCGCAGCGCTTCGGGTGATCGACATAAGGTGATCCTCGACGGCGCGCGCAGCCGGCACGGTGAAATTCTGGGCATCGCGGGCTGTAAAGGCGTGACCATCGCTGACCTGACCATTGCAAACACGAAATGGAACGGCTTCAAGATCAACTCGCACGCCGACACGCATAGTGTCACTCTTCACAACTGCGTGATCCACAACATCTGGCAACGCGGCGTCAAGGCATCCGCCGTGCCCAAAGACAAACAGCACCTGAGCCCACGAGATTGCAAGATTCAGTTCTGCCTCTTCTACAACGATCGTCCCAAAAAATACAGCGACGATGAAACCGACACACCCCAAACCTACGACGGCAACTACATCGGCGGCATCGATGTCAAAAACACCATCAACTGGCGCATCACCGACAACGTCTTCATCGGCATTCAGGGGCGCACCCGCGAAGGCAGAGGTTGCATCTACATTTCCGAGAACGGCCGAGGCTGTGTGATCGAAGGCAACATCTTTGTGAACTGCGACATCGCCATCGCATTGGGCAATCCGGCGCTGGGTTACTCGCCGTTGCAGGCGATCGATTGCAAAGCCCGCGACAACTTCATCGCCGACTGCCCGGAAACGGGCATCCTTGCCTGCCACACGCGCGGCTGCGAAATCAAAAACAACACCATTGTCGACCCCAAGTCGATTCGCCGGCGCTTGATCTGGGCGCAATTGGGCAACGAAGGCCTGCGCATCGATAACAACCTGCTGGTCAACTTTCCAGTCCTCGTCACCACGAAAAGCAAGATCACACAAAAAGGCAACGTGACGGCAAAGGATTTGGCGGAGGCGATCGCACAAACAAAAAAAGGCGCCGGGCAACAGAAGGTTTCACCGGACCAGTTCAAGTCGATCGTCGAGCGGCCGGCGCGATCAAAAGGAGATGACCGCAAACAGGCTGAACAGTTGATGCAAGCGGGCGTGCAAACCGACGCCTGCATCCGGGCGATGGTCAAACTCCACGAAGGGTTCAAGGGACAGCGGGGATACGTGGCTCAATTTGGTGATTCGATCACATTTTCGATGGCCTTTTGGTCGCCGATGGATTGGAGCGATCCGCAGCCGTATCTGTCGGTGGATGATGGTCTGCCCAAAACGCCGAACAAAGCCCGCTGGCGTGACTGGATCAAAGGCGCCCGCGCCAAAGGTGGACAGCACGGCAACCAATCCGGCTGGAATGTCGGGCAGATGCTCCAATCGATGGACGCCGTGCTGAAAAAGGAGCAACCCGAAGTGGCGATCATCATGATCGGCACGAACGACATCGCCAGCGGGCGCGTTCCCGCGAACTACGAAAAACAGTTGGAGCAGGCTGTCCGCAAATGCCTCGCCGCCCACTGCATTCCGATTTTGAACACGATTCCGCCACGGCGCGGCCGTGACCAGGCTGTCGAGCAGGTGAATCAGATCATTCGGCAACTTGCCAAGAAAACCAACGTGCCGCTTGCAGACTTTCATACGGCATGCGTCCGCCTGCAACCAAACGGCGCGTGGGACGGCACAGTGATTTCCAACGACGGCGTGCACCCCACCGCCGGCAAAACCAACGTCTACACGCCCGACAACATGAAGCAAAGCGGCTACGCATTGCGTAACTGGATCAACTTCCTTGTGCTGCGCCAACTGCATTTCCGTGTGCTGGAAGCCGGAGACGGAAAGTAGGAGGTTTTCCTCTGAGGAAGGCAGAAATGCAGGTAAGATTGAGGGAATGGCGAAAGATGTACACACACCTTCTCTTGTCACCCGATGTCGATCGTGAGAATCTACCCTATTTCCTCCTTTCCTAAGCTGTGCTGATCCGTGTCTTTGAGCGTTCACTTCGTCTTTGGCTTGATCCGTTTGATTTGAATGTTGCGGAATGCGAACGGTGTGCCGTGGTTTTGCAGGCCGATGTGTCCGCCCTTGCTGATGATGCCGGGCATGTTCTTGGCCTGATGCTTGCGATCATCGAGATTGATGTGCACAACTTCCACGCCGTTGTGCCAGACCTGACAAATGCGGCCCACACAACGAATGCGCATCGTCTGCCAAACGCCTGCTTTTTTGTGAACGTCCTTTTTGGGAGCGGCGATGTTCCAGATCGCGCCGGTACGTACCGCCGGAGGCTTATTCGAATACTTGGGTGAATCGTTATCGAACAGTTGCACTTCCATGCCGTTCCGTGCGGGATTACCTTCAAGCGGGGCGCGGAAGAAAACGCCGGAGTTGCCGTCTTTGGCAACGTTGAATTCGAGGGATATCTCGAAATGATCGTAGGTCTGTTTGGTTGCAATCCATCGCGCGTGTCCTTTCCCTTTGGCGCCGTCGCAATGCAGAACGCCATCCTTGACCGACCATGCTTTCATCGATCCCCCCACGCCCTGCCAGGTTTTCAGATCAATCGGCGCGGGCGTTTGTTTTTTCTCCGCTGACAATGAGCTGGTCAACAATCCGAAGGCGAGCAACACGACTAACAGACAAAACGTGGCGCGGAGGGCGAACGGCATGGCAAACTCCTCTTGATAAGATTACGATGTGAAGACCGATGCATCACTTTCAATATGCTAACCGGTCCCGGACTCAGCCTGCACTTGACCGCGCTATCAGGAGGCCTACACTACTGCCACCGCTGCGGGCGTGGCGGAATTGGCAGACGCGCTAGATTCAGGTTAGTGTTAGGGTGTCACTTCAAAACCCGCACTTCACGCAAATACCCTAGAAAAACAACGGTTTCCCCTGTCTGCACGCTAGACTGCGAATATTCGGTTTTGTTTCGTTTTGATTGGCTATGAGGTGTCAGTGACACCCCGGCAATTCACACTAACTTATTCATGTCGATGTCGTATCCCGCTGCTTTCAACTCTTTCGCCAATTCAATCTTCCACGCCCCCCGATTGTCAACGGGTGTGTAGACCACTCCGTGGTAGTCAGATGGTATCTCAACACCTTCAACATACAATGGAACAACACGACTTCGCCCCAACAATCCAACGAAAAACCCTAATTCAAGAATTACATTCTGCCTCGCCCTGGGGAGCAATGATTTACTACCCTTGGCCTTTCCCTGATCATCGGGCGTCAACAACACAACAGCAAAACCCACTTCGCTGTTCTTCTCAAACTTCTCGATGATGGTTTGCCCCTCGTTTGGTTTTTCACACAAAACAACTGGCTCCAAATCAAGCTTCTCAAGAAGCCTCGCCACCTGTTCCCGCAACTCTCCATCATGTCCGTGCACCACAAACACCTTCGTGTTGTCACGGCTGATAGGTTTCTTCGGATTGTGAGTGGCATTCCCGGCTTTCACTGGAAACAACGCGGCTCTCTCGTGAATCGACTTCAAACAACTAACCTTTGCCTTCATTTCATTACGCTTATCCTCAATGTATTCGTCGTCTGTCAACCCTGCCACGATTATTCCACAGTTAAGCCCAGAGAACTCTCGGTGCGGTTCACCTTCTTCAATCAACGTATGCAACAGAGTTTTGGTGTATCTCGTCCATTCAGTCACATCGTGTCGGTATTTTTGGAGTCGATCAACCCCAGAGTATGATCTGTTAATGATTTCATTGCCTCGATTGATCCTGTCTTGAATCTGTTTCTGCACCTGCTTCAATGGAGACAGTAATACCGGCAGGGGATTGAGTTTTTCCATCTTGTCATTCTAACCCCACCGGCCAGCTTTCACCGACCGGTGAGTGGGGATTCAGAACATCCACGTGCCACTAGGCATCAAGTCAACGGCATCACTTTCGCAGTAATCGTCCCAGACGGGCTTCTGTCGGTGCGCAACGATAATCATCGCGTCCATGTCGAATGCAAACGACTCGTCGAACACGACGCCGCCTCGCCGCAATGCCAGGTACGTGGCGATAATGACCGGAACATCGTCTACCGTGGAGTCCACGTCGCCATCTTCCACACTGGCCCACATGTCGCACCACAGTTGCCAGTTGTGGTTGTCCTTCATTGGTTCAGGCACATGCACCACGCCCCACAGGACGGGCTGTATTAGCGTGTCGTGGGGCTCGCCTCTGGTCGACGATGAACGCCGGCTCAAGCTGTCGGTGATTTGGTGTTTCATCAGTTACGCCCTCCGTCCCGACACCACTCGTTGAGGATTTCCTCAAGCGTGTCGAACACCGTGGCGTCGAATTCGGGCTTGTTGAACTGCTGACAATGGCACTTCCCCAACGTGGCAATGACGTGGCGAAGTGACCGCCTGATTTCCCCTTGTTGTGGATGTGGTATTCGTTCCACGATCGGGGCCATTTCGGCGATGGCCTCTGTGAGCAGGTGATAGGGTTGGTGGGGGTCGCCCCCCAACGATAGGTGGTTGCTGACCATGGGTTAGCTCCATGCGCACATGCCGCACCCTACGTGGCTAACCCTGCACTAGACAGGCACGCAGGGGCGGCAATACGGTTAGTTGTTTGGATCGGAGATGCAGGGTTAGCACTGTCATTATCAACGTGACATCGCGAATGTCAACAAGAATTTTCCCGACAGGTTTTCACCAGCAGCCGCGACACTCGCTTCAAAGTGTTTCAATGTGGTCGCTCCCATCTAACCCGCCACCGTCGTGGCATATCGAAAGGGCGTTGGAATGACCAACAACCATTTAGAGGCACTCGCCGATCCGAAAACCAATGGCAAGCGAAAGGTCGATGATCGCGCGTCAATTGAAGCCGTGGTCGCTTCAAAAAAGTATCTCCCTCCTCAGGACCGGGACTTGGTGGAGGTTGTATTTGAGCAAGGGGCCAATATATCCGCCCTAGCTCGATTGATGGGTAAGGATCCAAACAGTCTGCATATGAAGGTCACTCAGTTGAAAAAGAAATTCCAGAGACCGGCGGCGAAACGGCTTCTTGCCATCATCGACCAAATCCCACCAGAGAGCAGGGACATTTGCTTGGAACATTTCATTGGCGGAAAGGGTGTGCCAGCCATATGCAAAGAGTTGGGCATTGAAGTTCGATGGGCTACACAAATGGTGCGCCGTTATCGTGAGTACCTCTACAACCAATCCTAAGTGCATTACCCGCGCGCACTCCACTGTGCGCGCGGGTTTTGATCACCCTACAACATGGAATCAGGATCAACTAGCCTATTTTGTGTGTAGTGTTAGTATCGCTGGACAACATTTGGAAATGAACTCAACGCCAATCTCTCAAGTTCTCTGATCCTAGGATGTTCTCTTGCTGATTTGAGTTGAGTGTCAAGCCAATCCGCCCATGCGTCTTGTCCCCTGGCAACCATTACGCCCTCGGCACATACAGTGACAGGGTCACGCTGAAACATCAGCCGGAGCCTTGGCCTAGTTTCATTACGTTGTTGCAAATATTGCTTAAGTGTTACAAATGCTGACAGGGCAACATCGGCAACACCGCTCTCAACAACATTTACCACTTCATCAAGACTATGAGAATCCAATACTTTCAAGCGGCGCTTCGGAATTCGCAGTGTATTCGCCGCCCACTCGTGACCAACCTCTCCTTTGCACACTGCGATCTTGACATCATCGCGCTGAAGATCACCGATTGCTCGCACTGATTGCAACGATGCCAAAGCGATGCCGCCGATCTTGAACGAATACAGCAGCGCTGAGAAATCTACTCGTTTTGATCGTTCGGGGGTTTGAAATACGCCCAGAATCAGGTCAACGCTACCATCTTCGATCGCTCCTATCGCGTCCCCAACATTGAGCGGAATGCATGACATCGCAAGACTGTGCTTTTGTGCGACCGACTTAAACATTTCCCCAAACAGACCTGAAGGGACAATATTACCATTGTTTTCAAAGTAATCGATGAATGGTGGAAAACGAAAAAAGCCTACTCTGACAGTGTTCGTCGCAAGGACGCTAGCAAGTGTATCGCTAGCATTGGGTTTGTCCACTTGACTTGGCGTTGAATTCGTTAACGACGCCGATGAACCGTTGAGTTTGTTGTTCATGCGAGACAGATCCGCAGCGACACGTACTCCAAGCGAAGTAGGCTCGTCATACTCAAAGCACGTATGTCGGTTCCTCAACGTACTACGAAATGATTTCAACAACTGTATCTTGAGTGGGTCACTTTCAACGTCGCGTACAGAAACCTGGGCATCATCGCTCTTGATGTACACCAGGCACGGCTTTGCGTGCGCAAATCCCTCTTGATATTCGGCCTCTGTGTACGAGATAGATAGGTTTGGCACCATAGAACCGTACCGATGCGCCACTACTACAACCAAGATATCGCTCTTTCGCACTTCGTCGAGGCACACGTCGATTGGCTGCTCGGGATGGGCTCCAAAAAGCTCCATCGAATCGCGTTCACAGCCCAAATGCTCAATTGCAGTTAGAACTGCATCGCGTTCATCTCGGATGTCAGCATAAGTTCCACAAAGGAAAACGCGGATTGGCAGGCTTGGTGAGGCCATTGCATGTTTGTTGAACCGCCGGTTTATCTATGACACCCAACTCTCTACCCACCGGCATGCGGTGACCTTGTTGACGAATACGCGTTTCAATCGGGCCTGCTGCGTCTGTGATTCCGCGCCTTAGTATTGAGAAACTGCTGCCAGGATTTCTGGTACTCCTTGTACTGCTCGTCCGAAAGCACTTCCTTCAAACTCGCCTGAAATTCGGTAGTAATACCTTTTTTGATTTCGGCGAACTTCTTTCGACCAATAGCTCCGCTCTTAGCATCAGCCCAGAGTTTTCGTTTGGCTTTGTTGGCATTGGCTTTGATGGTTTTGATTTTTCTTAGTTGGTCGTTAGTCAATTCCAGGCCGGCAAAAGGGTCGTGCCCATTTTTGGCGTTCGGCTTTTCTTTTCCTTGTTTGCGTTCATCAGCCGCTTGCTGGTGACTCTCCTTTGGGTTGGTTCCTTTTTCAATGCTCTCGTCGCTTGTCCACGAGAGCAGCTTGCTCTTGCGAACCACATCAATCTGTGACGGCACTAATGCCATCCGCTTTTGATATGAAAACTTGCCCCCACCGCCATTCATAATGCTCGGTTTGTCTTTGGGGTGCTGCGGAGTCCGAGGACCGAAATGATGGAGTCCAAGGCAGTGTCCAATCTCGTGAGCGACGCAATACGCTTCCATCGCCGCAGGCATTGGTTTTTCCGTCTGAGAGATGAGGCAGATAGGGCCACCCGGTTTCAGCGGTCGATCCTTCCTGCTGTCTATTGCGCCCAGTCCGCTGCCCACTCGCATTCGGTTAATCTTGTTGACGAAAACAAGGCTCAACCGGGTCGGTCCCGTTTCCCAAAGACCTCGTTTCTTCCCGAGCGCTGCAATCTTTTTCCAACTTTCGATTCCATCTCTGGACGCGGTGTCGTCGAGATAACGTGTTGGAAGCCACGTAATCTGGATATTTGCCTGCGCGAACACGGATTCGATAGCCTTGCGATCGAGTCGTGATGGTGCAGGATTCTTCCCTTCGGAAGACCGGCAGACGACAGGTTCAATCCGCAAGTGAGCAGGCTTCTTGTGATCCGCGCTAGCCAACGACGCCGGCGCGACGAAAACTGTGGCAACAAGTAGCCCGAGAATAGCTGATGAAAAGGAAGCCGTTCTATGAGCTTTCATGGTCAAATCTTCTTGTGTTTGATAGGCAAACTACCTTGTCGATTTGCATGCCGGAACGTCCGGTAGCGGTTGCGTTCTTATTGTATCCCTCGACATCCCGCCATCGCAGGTCAAATGCTACATTGGCTCAATTCTTTGATCCGCTTCTACTTTTGATGTTTTATCCGCTCTAGGGCTGCGTTGGCAGCTTCGAGATAATTATACGTTTCGCAATAACCTGCGTAGGTTCGGATCGAATACTCAAACTCCGCGCCCATCTGCTTCATTAAATCGACAAGTTCATGGCCCATGCGATACGCTCGACGGTTCAACTCTTCTTGCGACAGTCCATCTGAATACATTTCGTGACCCCCAACTATTGAATAATGGGCACAACCTACAACATACAATCAGGATCAGTTGCCAGTGGCACCTACCCCGCCGCTTCTCTTGCTCCGGCAATTCACATTTCACCCGCAATGTAATCTTGATAGAGCCATCGTTCATGCGTTTGGTGGTGCAGCCCCGCATAGCTAACCCCATGAGGATTTCCTGGTCGCGGGCGATTGCGATGGCGTGTGCGATCATAGGAAAAACCAAACCGCTTGTTTCACGGAGCCGACTGAAGGTGCTCAGATCGTTTCCATTTGTACCCTCGCGCATTGGTGAACAACTTGCCCTTGTGCCGCTCGGCCCATTGTTTCCAGGTGTCTCTGTCGAATCCGAGATTCTCGCCGGTGAGTGTCAGCAGAGATTGGCGCGCCTCGTATCTGACGCCGAAATCATCGTCTTTCAGGACGTTGACCAGCGATTCGAATGCATACTCCGTTTGGTATTGGGCCATGGCAGCAGTGGCGGCCTGCCGGACATCCAGATCCGGCTCGTTCTCGAATCGCATGCGATGGCTCAGCGGAACAATCACGTCCTTGTGGTGCAGTCTTTGCAACGCCTTGGCAGCCTCCCAACGGACGATCACCGATTCGTCTTCGAGCGACGAGGCGAGCCTCAATGCATCCTCCTCTTTACCATGCGAACCTAACGCCTGTGCGGCGGCAGCGCGCACCGTAGCGTCGGGATCGGTCAGTAAGGTGCGGTACGAACGCAGGTAGAACTCCTGGCTGCCGACATCGGATGTCGAAGCACGCACCACACCACGTCGGCGACGGTCAGGGTCTTTCGGATGAAACATCTCCTCTGCAATGCCCGAGGGCTGCGTGAGAACATGGCCGACTCCGCCAAACGCGACCACACCGACCGTCATTGCTTCGGTACAGCCGGCGAGTAGCAAAGCACCACTCAAGGCCACCGCGATTGCGCAATGCACAACGCGCGCCGACGGTCCGATCGGATTTACGGCGTTTTCCATGGCTTCGTCCTTTGCGTCATCCCTGGTCAGTAATCAACCCAGAAGGTGGCCAGATTTGAAGAATGTCGGTCATCATCTATATTGCTAACTAGTGATTGAACGGAGTTTTTCCAGACAACACACCCAATGCCATGTTATCTTGAACCGGATTGAGACCACCCCGACCCATCCCATTCTATCAAAAGGCGGGCGCCGCCCATCTCGAATTACTTCATTTGACGGACATTCAAATATATGACTGTACGGCGATTAAGACACCAATCAATGCCAGTGCCACATGCAATCCAGACCACAGCATGTACGCACGAATCCAGCGGCTTAGTTTGAATCTCCCCTGATGCTTCTTTCGTCCCCTCTCCCTCGCCTCATCAATCGTTGTACCGTTTAGTATGGACGAGGCTGAAACCACCTTGCGATACTCCCCAGCAACTGTCACATGCATTCGGCTGCGTTCGTAATGCTTAATACTCAAGAAGAAGCCATAAACATTGATAATTGCCATAAATGTTCCGACGGCCAGGGGCGACAATTCAGATGCTGCTTCCGAACCCAAAAACGCGACCAACGCGGCTGACACTGCAACAATGATATTTGTTGACTGTGACCTCAATGCCTCGTGGTGTCGTCCGTGACGCACCTGTTCTTCGTACATCCGAATCCAGGCTTCTGTGTCACCCATTGCATCTACTCCATTCAATCGCATCGCGCTTTCGTAAAGGGGAGTTTCACATCCGTCAACGAATCACCATGCAACTGGCAACAAAAAGGCGGACGCCGCCCATGGAGGAGAGCCACAGGCGGCGACCGGGTTAGCGTGTGTATTCTACAAAACGAGTTAGACGATTGGTACTTACCCCCAGTAGTCAACTGTGACATAGAAAGTCGGAGAAAAGCCTACTTCCAACGCGAGTTCCATTAACTGAGGCGATAGAGACATGCAAAGGCCACTTACATTTGGGTCATTTAAGTGGTACTGAAGACCAAGTTTGAACGTCTCGACCTCTGAGTTATCTGCCAACTTCTTCAGTTCATCTCGGTACTCAACGACAAACTTCAACGCGATTTCTTCCTGTTCGTCAACAGATAAGACCAGACCGTTTCCCAATTCAATCTCGATACCACTCGTTGGATATTGGCTGTCCACAATGCCACAACCTCTCTGGTCGCCTCGTCTCCAAATCCTAGATACTGTCAGTGAACTGTTTTTTAGGGCAGAGTCGACATCAAATTCGTCGCCATGCGCAAACAATGTGAAATGGTTCATTTGATTTGAGCGTTTGGAAACGCTTAGCACGCTGCGTAAGTTGCGGGCCGACCACAGCAGTCAGACCTCAGGGGCATTGTAGCCGGGAAGATTGCAGATCAACGCAGAATGACGGCATACCCCTTTCGGTGAGGGCAGGAGCTTGTTGAGCCGGAGGGGTTTTTGTTATTCATGGCAAAAAGAAAACCCCGCTGAGAGGCGGGGTCATGGTGAGCGTTCTTGAACTCTTGTTCCTTCTCAAGCGGCCCGTCGTCTTCGCATCATCAAACCAGCCACACCCATCAGGCCGAGGGCGGCGGTGGCGGGTTCGGGAACAGAGACTTGCTGGTCTCGTATGTTTAACGTGAAACCGCCCAATTCAACCGACACTGGATGGTTCGGACTCGTATACGTTCCAATCGTCAGGTCTGAAAAGGACAAACCGTTGACCTGTGACGAACCCGAGGCATTGAAAGCGATCGGTGTCGTTGAAAGTGAAGCAGAAAGCGGAAAGAAGATATCGTCAAGACCCGGGCCACCATCGTCGTCAATAATGATCTGCGTGATGTTTATTCCCGAGGCAAAGACCATGGGGTTTGCCAAATTAAACGAGGTGAAATTGACGTTGCTACTGAACGGGTCCCCGGGTCCCAAATCATCGATAAGCAGACGATTGGTCGGTTCGGTCGGCGGCAGGCTTGCTGTGCTCATGAAGCCGGATCCTGAAACCGAT
>JANQKH010000176.1 GCA_028281215.1 Phycisphaeraceae bacterium
CGCCTTTGAATCGGCCTTCCTCCACCCAGGTCAGGAAAACCGCCGGGTCGACAACCTTGGCCTTGTCCTTGTCCTGGCGTTGCATCACGACGATGAAAAACACGAGAAGCCCGCCGATGACCAGCCAGCCCAGCAGGTTGCGGGAGGCGATGGGTTGCGGCGACGATGCATCCGCGCTGCTTTGAACGGCATCACTCTTGCCGGATGGCCCGGTCGGGTTCTGATTTTGATCCGGATTCTCTTCGTCGGCCATCGTGATGTCCCCTTCGGATTTCGCCCGGTTGGTTGAGTCGTCGTTGTTGCGATTTCAGGCCGATCACCATCCCTTGCGCATCGCATCGACGATCGATTGCGCCATCGTTTCCGATGCGCGGAACTGGGCGACTTCGAATGGTTCGCTCACCGGGCGGGCAGGTACATGACGGGTGGCGACGGGGAAACCTTTGCGGTCGCGGAGCACTTTGCCCGTGCGGGCATCTTTCCATTCGAAGTTGACGAGCATGGTGATTTCGATTTCTTCGGGGATGCCGCCGATCTTCCGCTGGCTGAGTACACGCTGGTGGATGGTGGTGATCACCCCGTTGAGCACGGTGTCGGCCTTGCTCGGATGTACGACTTTGTAGGGCGTACGCAGTTCGATCTCTTTGATCAGCGCTTCGGTCAGGTCGAACTCGACGGCCCGGTAGGGGGTGCGATTGTCGAAGATGGGCACGCCGACAGTCGCGACGTCGTCGGGGAACATCGCCGTGTGCGAATACCCGCAGCCAATCAACGATAGGGTGATCATGCACAGGACGACAGTTCGCGCGGCGAAACGTGTAGACGCGGAATCAGGGGCAACAAAAGCATCAGAGCGTGGCCACATCACGGATTCGACCCCTTCGGCGTGTCGGGTTGCTTGTCGTCTAACTTCGTATCGTCGGTGTTTTTGTTGTCCGTGCCGACTGCGCGATCGCCAGTGTTCCCTCCGGTGTTGGTGCGGTTGTTGCCGTCGCCGACGTCGTTGGGATCGCGACCACTGGGCGCGGAGCCGAGTGCTTGAAGCCGACTGATTGCCGCGCGGGCGGCGGCGGTTTTCGGGTAATCACGGGCGATGCGTTTGTAGGTGTAAATCGCGCTGACCTGTTCCCCCCGCCGTTCGAACCACGCGGCATTGTGGTAATCCTTCAGTGCCAGCGATTCCTCAATGCGGACGAGCAACGCGTCGGCGCCCATTTGCTCGGCCCGCGCGGGAAACTCCGCACGGTAATCACGAATGCGCTGTGATGCGTCGAGTAAGCCGGTCGGATCAAACCGCGGGCCTTTGAATGTCGCGAGGCTGGCTTGAATCAACCGGCGCATTACCTGCTCGCGATGTTTGCTCTTGGGGTAGTTGATCAGAAAGATGTCATACGCCACGGCCGCCTGATTCATGTTGGCGGTGTCGTAATAGAAGTTGCCAAGTGCGAGGCTTGCGCGTTCCCCAACGTCACTTCCAGGGGCGCGTTCCTGAATGCGGATGTAAAGTTCCTCGGCTTCACCGGTCGCGCTGAGGATGCGCATGCCCCAGAGTTTGCGCTTGACGCCGTTGGCGAACAGGTTGGCGATCGCCAGTTCGCGTTCGAGCGCGGTTTGAAAGTGTTCGCTGCCGTAGTAGGCGCGGACAAGGTACTCGTAATCAAACAGCGCTTTGTAGTAATCCTTGTTGGCGGCTTTGGCGTCACCGCGAAGCAGGTAGGCGTGCGCAATCAGCGAATGGCTTGGGTAATCATCGATCCAGTCATCCGCCAGATCCCACGCCTCACCCGGTTCATCGTCGGCAATCTTCGCGCGGATCGCCTGCAAACGCCCCTCGGGCGATTCCGGCGGATAGGTTTTGTCGGCCTTCCACGTGCCGTCATCGTCCAACGTGCGGACTTCCTGTCCCAATGTCGTGTCGGTCGCCCACGTCAGCATGCAAACCATGCCAACCGCCAGCGAAATCCGAATCCATGAAGCGGTCATGCGAAACCTCCGATCGAAGGGGCATGATAAAGGCGCAAGCAACAGCGGGCAATGGGAAGGAATGAGGGAAGTGCAAAGTGGGAAGTCAGAAGTGGGAAGCGGAAAATGAATGGGATATGCCTTGTCCTGTTTAGCGGGCGATCACAGATCGCTGTTCCGAGTAATCATCATGATCGCGCATCCGCCCGACCGCGTAACAAGCCTCGATTTCAATGAACCCCCTTTGTCCGCGCCGCGCTACACCGTTACAATGGTATTGTTGCGCACCTGCCGAACCGGCCCACCTGATGACCTGCCTGCCCCGACCCCTGCCCGTGTTGGTTCTCGCATGCCTTTGAATGATCCGCCAATCCCCACCGGGTGTCGATGGGCGCTGTGGCGCTGCCGGGTCTTGCCGTGCGCGATGGTGTGTCTGCTCGCAGCGTCGTTTATCACCCTCGTCGGCTGCGTTGAATACCGCGTCACCTATGACCACTGGGCGCAGTTTGGTGAAAAGTTCGGTGACCCCAAACCCGCCAACCCCGGCCAGCAAGCCAACGCGTCCAACGCCAACAAAAAACAGGAAGGCTGGGCGATTCTTCTCGAATCATTTGAAGGCGCCGCGCGGTTTCGCCGGGCCAATGATCTGGTGCGACGGTTGATCACCGAGCAGCAGTTGACCGGCCTGTGGATCCGCGAAGCCGGCGGCGGGAAGGTCAATGTTTACCGCGGTCGCTACAAGGACATCGCCGAGCCCCGCGCGCAAGCCGACTTGCAGGAAGTCCGCGCGATCTCCGTTGATGACAGTGAGTTTCTGCCTTATGAAGACGTCGAACTTGTTTCGCTCAGCGGTGACGGCCGCGGCGGTGACATCGACCCCATGGACCTGCGCGGCTACAGCGGATACTACACCCTGCAGATCGGTTTCTATGACAGCGACTACGGCAACAACTTCCGCGATGCCGCTGAGAAAGCCGTCCGCGCCCTGCGCGAAGAGGGCGAGCAGGCTTACTATTACCACGGTGTCCATCGT
>JANQKH010000182.1 GCA_028281215.1 Phycisphaeraceae bacterium
GAGCACACCGTCCCAAGAATGCTCAAGCCGTAACGAATGCCGGCGGAAAACTTCATCTGCGAGTTTTCCTGCATGTACCGCGTGTTGTGTGGAATCTCGCCGATCTTCTGCTTACGAATCGCCGCCTGGATCATGATGTCGGTATCGAAGTCAAATCGCTCGCTTAGTTCATCCAGCGGAATGCGCTTGAGGAACTTGCCGGTGTAGGCGCGGTAGCCGTTGTGATAGTCGGTGATCTTCGTGCCGAATGTCAGGTTCTCAAGCCAAGTGAGGAACCGGTTGGGAATGAATTTCCACATCGGCATGCCGCACTTGAGCGCGTCCCCGAGGATGAAACGCGTACCGGTCACCACGTCGCACCCTTCATCACGAATCTTGGCGACGAACTGGTCGGCAATCGAAGGGTCGTACTGGTTGTCGCCGTGCACCATGACAACGATGTCGGCGTTGCGTTTAATCGCTTCGGTCATCCCGGTTTTCTGTGCGCCGCCGTAACCGCGATTTTTGTCATGCGTGATCACGGTCAGCCCGAGTTCCTCGCCGACCTTGGCGGTGTCATCGGTGCTGCAATCGTTGATCAGGAGGATTTCATCCGCCACGTTCTCGGGCAGATTCTCCACCGTCTTGGGCAACACATCCGCCACGTTGTAGGCGGGCATGAAGATGACGACTCGCGGCGATTCGCTCATGGGATCCAAACCTCCAACCGGGGCCCGTCTGAGCCGTCGGTCCCTTTTCAATCCATGCGTCGATCGAGTCTCACGCCCTGTGCGTCGGTGAAATCCAATCTCGCTTGTGACACCGGGGCGGGGAACATAACCCAATCGGACCTGCGCCGCCAGATATCACCTACTGTCGATCTGTATCGGTGGGTTCCTCCAGGGGCTTAACCACGCGATGGGCGTCAGTTGATACGCAAGCCCACCGACCCAAGTTCACACTTGGCAAACCCTACCGATCCGCGGGCGGAAACCCCGCCGCGGGGAATTCGTACAGCCGCAATGTCCCATACTGCTCACTGAACGAAGACATCTCGCGGCCGTCAACCGGCAATGGCGTGGCGTGGCGGTCCAGAAACCAGGCCACGTACTTTTCGTCGTACTTGTATTCCGGAATGTCATCGGTGTGCAGGAAAAAGATCCATACCCGCTTGCCCTTCCAGCCTTCGAAGAAATCGACGTACTTCTGATAATCGGTGATCTGTGCGACATAGTTGCCGCCTTCACGAATCACCTCGGGCGGCGCGCAAGCGATGTCGTACTTCTCCCAATAAAAGTTGGTCACCATCAAACCGGGCCAGTTGGTGAACACCAGGTCGCCTGCCTGAGCATGCTTCTCAAGGAACTGCAACGCGGGACGGGCGTCGTGGGTCTGGGCCGGGTCTTTGATCATGTGCGCCACGCGCAACGTCGGATGAACCATCAACACGAGTAACCAGATGAGCATCACCCGTCGGCCGTAACTGCCGCACTGCTGGCACACCCAACCCAATCCCTTCGCCAGCATCAACAGAATCAAGGGCACGCAAAACAACAGGACACGCCCGAGAATCGGATGCGACAAATCCGCCTGCGTGCCGAACGGATAGAGTTTCGTCACCGACACCAGGAGAATCAATACCGGCATGCCGACACACATCGCAAGTATGCGTTTGTCCTGCTTCCACAGCAGAGCGCCGCCGATCAAAGCCGGCACCATCGCCAATCCAAACGCCTTGAAGCGCATGGGATCCACAAAGAAATCCAACGGCCGATGAATGAACCACTCCAACTGATGCAGGTTCTTCGGCGGTAACGGCATGAACGCCTCTTTCGCTTCCCAATAGCCCGTGTGATGCCGCACCGATGCGCTGTCCTTCATGAACATCTGATGCAACAGCAAGAAGAACGCGGCGCACACCAGACAAACCACTGCCACCGACGCGGCGTCTTTCATGCGCCTGTCCAACCCCGCGCTGAGAATCAACACCCCACCGAACACCGCGATGCCGAACACTGCCGGATAGGAAAACAGCAACCCAATCACGCCCGCCACCCCAAACCCAATCACATCGCGCAAGCGGTAACCATCCTGCCAGATGCGCAACGCGAGCCAGAACAGCCCCATCACCGCCGCCACGTCTAACGCGTAGGGTTTCAATTCACCGGCGTAGTAAATCAACGGTTCCGACAAGGCAAACAGCAACAACGCGACTAATCCTTCACGTGCCGGCAGAAGACGGCGTACCGTCCACCACATGAACGGTAACGTCAGCAACGAAGGCAACAAAGACATGATGCGGAATGCCCGTTCGGTTTCGCCGAACACATCGCCGAAAAATCGCTCGGCCATCAGGTACCCGACCGGCGCGACCTGCCCGTAGATCATCGGTTCCAATAAGCCTTCGTAGTCTCGTTCAATCAAGTTCGCCGCGAGCATCGCTTCATCGATCCAAAGCGGCCGATCGACCACGAAAAACGCCACCCGCAACAACGCGCCCAGCAGAAGAATCATCATCGCCCAGCGACGACAGCGCGGCGACCACATCGCCGAACCACCGACTGTCGCCGAACTGTTTGGATCCACTGGTTGAGAGGCAACGTCCGATACCATTGGTCAATTCCGTGATCCCGCGGTTGTGATAACTTCAACCCACTACGCGGCAAACCCGAAGGAAGATCGGACGAATCCTGCCGTGACGTGACGATCGGGGTCCATCCATGGTGATCAAGGCCCACCGGCTTGCCGACGATCCTGCATCTAATACGCCAAACGGTTATCTTGGATTCATCCCGATGGAAACCAGCCCGCCGCATCCACCCGCTGAATCCAAAACCCGCCTGTCGATCGTGATCCCTGTGTTCAACGAAGCCGGGACGATCGAGCAGGTGATCGATCGCGTGACGGCCGCGACCGTACCGGGACGGTCTGTCGAGATGCAAATTATCGTGATTAATGACGGTTCCACGGACGACACGCAACCGGTTCTCGAAACCATCGCGGCCGAGCGCGAGATTCAAATCCTGTCGCACGACCGCAACCGGGGTAAGGGCGCTTCGCTTCGCAGCGGGTTCGAACATGCGACCGGCGACATCGTGATCGTGCAGGACGCCGATCTGGAATACGATCCCAGCGAGTATCACAAACTCGTCGAACCCATTCTTGACGGCAAAGCCGACGTCGTGTTCGGGTCTCGCTTTGCAGGTGGCGAGGCGCACCGTGTGCTCTACTTTTGGCATTCACTGGGCAATAAGTTTCTCACCCTGCTGTCGAACATGTTCACCAACTTGAATCTCACGGACATGGAAGTGTGCTACAAGGCGTTTCGCAAAGAGATTCTCGATCAGATTCGGTTACGGGAAAACCGTTTCGGTTTTGAGCCGGAGATCACCGCGAAAGTCGCGCGGCTCAAATGCCGCATCCACGAAGTCGGCATCTCCTACGCCGGCCGAACGTATGACGAAGGCAAAAAAATCGGCTGGAAAGACGGCATCCGCGCGATCTGGTGCATCCTCAAATATAACATCTGGTCGAGACAATAACGCTATTTGTCCTTCAACTGATTCACAAACGTGTACGCCTTCGCTTCGTCCTGCTTGCCCTTCTTCAACACATACTGACGCACCTCTTCCATGCTCTTTAACGCCATGTATTCCTGATCGTTTTGATTCTCGAAGTTAATCATCTGCCAGTTGAGTTTGTTCTTCGAGACGGAGATTTTTGCGACGAGAAACAATGGCGGCATACCCGTTTCCTTTGCGGTTTTCATGGAAATCGCCTCACGCTG
>JANQKH010000184.1 GCA_028281215.1 Phycisphaeraceae bacterium
ATGAGTATCGTAGCAGGGAGAAGGGGCGAAGTTTGACGTGGTAAGTCGGAAGTTGGAAGTGTGGAATAGGGCGGTTCTCGCCCACGGGTTACGTGTCGGTCGACTGTGTCATCTCGGCAATGACCTTCTCTAAAAACGCGTTCACTTGTGATGCATGGGTGATCGGCAGAAGATGGCCGCCACCTTCCACGGTTTCGGTCGGTTGCACGCGGCCGATGGGCAGGACGTGATCGCGGTTTCCATGGATGTGGTAGACGGGCATCGTCGGTTGATCGCTCTTTTCCCACGTGAGCACGGCCCGGACTATCCATCGGAAAAACCGCCCGTCGGTCTGGCTCAGTTGCTTGACGAATGATCGCGTGCCGGGCCGCATGAATCGCCCAAACCACAACGCCGACCGCGCCATCCATTGGTTGACGCGCATGCCGGACCCGACGATCGGCGCGGCCGGCTCCACAGACGAATCCGTCGCGGCAGTTCGCTTGGCATGCGGACACTGCTGATCAACACACACGCTTTGGCGTTGACATGGTTCATCATTTCGACAGTGATCATCCCGCCGAAGGAACAGCCGCCGATGATGTCCGGCGCCGGCGAAAGCGATTCGGCCAAACGTTGTGCATACTGCGACATCGTCTCCCGTCTGTGTGGCGGCAGCCAATCCGGGACATACAAGTTTTCAAAATGATCCAGTTGCGGCGCAAAGAGTCTCGCATCAGCGCCCATACCGGGCAGCAGTGCGATGGTGGGTGGGTTCATGGCAGAATGATCCACCTCACCGCATGATCCACTTCTTTTGCCCCGTGATCACAGCTTGGTCTTGTGGCGAGAGGGGTGAACCGGGGAAGCTGTATTTCATTTCGAGCGTTTTGGCGAGGACGAATTCTTTGGTCTTGGACGGATCTTCGGGGTCGGGTGTTTTGACGACTGCCGTTTCGCCGCTGAGACCGCCGACGTAGACCGAAATGCGGTCGACGTTGTGTTTGAATGCCGGCCAAATGGCAACGCTTTCCTTGGCGTGGTCTTCACCGCGCAGCAGTCGCCCGACGACCTGTGTTGGCGATTCGAGCAGCCGGTTGCCGACTTTCTTCTTGATCGCATCGAACACGCGCGTCGGTACGTTGCGACCAGCGGCGGCGATGTCGCCCTTGTCGGTGCCGATGACGATCTCCGGCGTGAACAGCCGCTCACGATCGGTGTTGTTCACCACTTTGTACGTCACGTACCAGAACCATTCGTATTTGCCACGCAGATTCTTGACCGCAATGGCGCGCGGGGCGTCGGCAGAAAAGTCCAACTGCCAGGACTTGGGTACCAGTGACGGTTCAGGTGCGGCGGTCACCGGTGCGGGCATCGGCAACAGGCACGCCAACCCGATCAGCACCAACGCGATCACCGGCACAGAAAACACGTGATTCATGCGACGTTTCAGAGTCATCAAAGGCCTCCCACCACGAGCGGCGATTGGATTGTTTCGAGGGCTTCGCGGTTGCGAAGTAGTGTATTCTAAGGAGGATAAGCGATGTCAGCAAGTCGAGGCGGCGTGCGTCGGTTCGCCGGTTTCAGCCGATGAAACCCGGCATCGAACGGAACTCGACCAGCCGCGAGACGTCTATGGTTGTCCGACTCGTCCACGTTCTATCTGGAGACCCAACGATGCGAAGATTCTTTGCCTGCCTGTTTATTGCCCTGTTCGTCAATCTGACTGTTTCTGGTGGTTTCGCTGCGGACAAGCCCACCGCCGAAGCGCCCGAGCGGGCAGCCGATTCGGCGCGTGTCGACGGCACGTTCACCATCCCCGCCGACCACGCCGACATCCAGGGCATGACGTTGAAGGTGATTCTGTATGAATACGACCCCTTCCTCGCTGATGCCGCCGCCAAACCACTGGACACGCTGGAACTGCCCAAACTCGCTCACAAGAAAGGTAAAGCGACGAAACTGAAGTTCACCGTTGGCAAGAACAAAAAGGTCAGCTCGCGACGTCAATACTACGTCAGCGTGCGCGGCTACCGCGGCAAGGAATACGTCTACTACGGCAAACCGTCGCACGGCGGCATCGGTAAGGTGCTCGGGGACGGACCCGTTGAAGTGAAGTATGTCGGCAAACGCATGAAGCCGTGAGTTGGATAACGCGGCGTGATCCATGAATTTAGTTTGAACGCTGGAGTGATTTCAATGGCGAACGCATCACGCGGGTTGTGGCTGGTGCTGTTGATGGGTTGGCTCGCGGCCTGCGGGCCTGATTCCGATTCTGATTCGAATCCGCAGAGCGCTTCGCCGAAAACACAAGCCGCCAAAGATGCCTCACTCGACAATAACCCCGCGCTGCCGCAAGCGAAGAAGCCCGACCCCATCGAGTTGCTGCAAGCCCATCTCGCCCAACCGCGCTCCGAGCGGCCCAACTTCAACGAGCAGGATTTTGTCACCCTTCCACTGTCCATCCAACAAGCCGGCGCCGCGCGGCAATTGCTCTGGCAGGATCGCGCCAAGCAACTTCGACGTGAACGACAAGCGGAGATGGACGCACGCAAACTCAAGCACGGCAACGCCGAAATGCCGTTCTTCTACAAAGTGTTCGGCGAAAAACCAGACGACGGCCGAAGCCTCTACATCTCCATGCACGGCGGCGGAGGCGGACCGGCGAGCATGAACAACCAACAATGGGAGAACCAGAAACGTCTCTACGCGCCCAAAGAAGGCGTCTATGTCGCGCCCCGCGCACCGACCAACTCGTGGAATCTCTGGCATCAGGCGCACGTCGACCCGCTCTTCGATCGCCTGATTGAAAACATGATTGTGTTTGAAGATGTGAACCCCGACAAGGTGTACCTGATGGGTTACTCCGCCGGCGGTGACGGCGTGTACCAACTCGCCCCGCGCATGGCGGACCGATTCGCCGCCGCCGCGATGATGGCCGGACATCCCAACGAGACCTCGCCGCTCGGGCTGCGCAATCTGCCGTTTACCATTCACGTTGGCGAGCGCGACGCCGGCTACAAACGCAACACCGTCGCCGCCGAGTGGAAAAAGAAACTTGCCGACCTTCAAAAAGACGACCCGCAGGGCTACCCGCACTGGGTGAAAATCTATCCAGGCAAAGGACACTGGCTCAACCGAGAAGACGCCGCCGCCGTTCCATGGATGGCTGAACACACTCGCGACCGTTTTCCCAAACGCATCGTCTGGAAACAGGACGATGTCACCCACACCCGGTTCTACTGGCTCGCGATCGATCCCGACCGCCGCAAAGCTCGAAGCGAAATCACCGCATCCCTCGAAGGCCAAACCATCCACCTGCAATCCGACGACGTCCCGCTCATCACCGTCCGCTTCAACGATCAGATGATCGACCTGAACCAACCGATCAAAATCATCGCCAACGGCGAAGTGGTTATGGAGAACAAACTCAAACGCCAAATCCGCCACATCGCTGCTTCACTCCAGGAACGCGGCGATCCGAAATACGTGTTCAGCGCGCAGGTCATAGTCACGATGCCGGGTGTTGAAAAAACCTGAGCAAGGTTTACGTTTCCCGCCGGACCAACCGAAGGAGCCGCAGTCCGTGGCCGTACAATGGCGTGCACGTCCTACGGGAATCACGTCATGCCAAAACAGTCTGCATTGTGGCTTTACATCCTGATCGCGGTCGGTTTCCTGTTCGTGGCACGGGTCGCCAACGCGTCACCGCCCAACATCCTGCTCATCGTTTCTGATGATCAAGGCTACCGCGACCTCGGCAGTTTTGGTTCGACTGAAATCAAAACACCGCACTTGGACCGACTTGCCGCCGCCGGTGGCGTGCGCCTTACCAACTTCTACGTCACTTGGCCCGCCTGCACACCTTCGCGCGGCAGCCTGCTCACCGGGCGGTACCCGCAACGCAACGGCACCTACGACATGTACCGCAACGAAGCCCCGGACTACGGCTATAAATATAAGCCGCACGAATACGCGTTCACCTGGGAACGCCTCGGTGGTATGGACACCCGCGAAGTCCTCCTGCCCGCCATGCTCAAAAAAGCCAACTACCACTCCGCCATCTTCGGCAAGTGGGATCTCGGCATACTCAAACGTTACCTGCCGTTGAAGCGCGGGTTCGATCAGTTCTACGGCTTCGTCAATACCGGCATTGATTACTACACCCACGAACGCTACGGCGTGCCATCCATGTTCCGCAACAACCAACCTACGATCGAAGACAAAGGCACATACTGCACCGATCTCTTCAAACGTGAAGCGCTTCGATTCCTGAATGAGCACGTGGCCTCCAATCAGGTTGCCAAAGCAAACAACCAGCTCGAACGCCCTTTTTTCCTTTACCTCCCGTTCAACGCACCACACAGCGCCAGCAGTCTCGACACCGCCATCCGCAGCGCGCCGCAAGGTGATGACAAACACAAAAAACTCTATCCGCACTTGAAAACTGAACACGTGGAACGCGATCGTTTCGGCCGATACCCCAAAGAGAACGGCCCATTCAAAGTGCACACCTCGTCAAGCAAACGCCTGGAATACCTCGCCTCCGTG
>JANQKH010000112.1 GCA_028281215.1 Phycisphaeraceae bacterium
ACCCACGGTAGATCCCGCCTCGCTTGGGTCAACGCTTCGCGCTGTTTGGTGAACGCTTTCTCCTGTTCGAGCAAGGCGCGCCGGGCGTCGACCCATGCCTCACGGGAAACGATTGGGTGATCGGCCATAAGGACTACCTCCATGAACATGCGCTGCCTGTAATCGGTAACTGAGCGCGAACATCTTCACACTGTCTTCACAGTTGTGCCGACCATGTGATCATTTCTTTTTATCAACTTGGCGGCCCAATGCCTTAAGCCGTCCCAGAATCTCTTCCGCCCGCTTCGCTTCTTCCGCTTTGCGATGCTCCAGCCGTTCACCGGCCTCACGATTCATGGCCCGGCTTAGGCCGCGGTCTACTTTGCTCTCCGCAGGATCTTCACTTTCCGGCCAGTCCCAATCATCCGTTCGGAAACTCTGGAGCGGGCACCATGCTTTGCCGTTGACCTTCAGATTGCCCATCGGGCTGGTTGCCCATGCGTAACGCACGGCGACCGGCTCTTTCACCAACGGGCTCCACACAATGATTTTCGTCGCGTCAAAGTTCTTGTTGGCGGTGTTCCACACGCCGGCATCTTTCTTCATGGGGTACGCTGCGTGCGCCATGTAGAACTTGCCTGATGCATCGGCAATCGAGAAGCCGCGCGGCACGGTCGACATGTCGTCCGGCATGACTTTTTGATCGAAAGTCAGCACCATGTGATCGCCCTTTCGCTCGGCTGAGACAAACGATGCACTTTCCCAGTGGACCTTCAGGCCATACACACGGTTAAGCGCCCATCGCGCCGCGCGAATACCGTGCGCCTGTTTTTTTCGGGGATGCAGGCCCGGAATCTGCACGTCGTACGCCGGGAGAAAGGCGGTGTTCGCCGCGTCGTTTACATCGGCAAGTCCCAAGCGTTGCGCTTCACGAATGAATGCACCGCCGGATACAGTCCACGCCTCAAAATTCTCTGCAGTCTGCGGGATGCTACCGGCACAGAATCCGATCACGCCGACCGGCAGCGCGGGATCATTGAAATCCTCCCGCCAACCCTCGACCATCAATTTCATCAGCACGCGATAACGCTTCGGGCGACAGACATTCGCCATGGCGTTGTTGAATCCCTGGTGAAACAGCACGCCTTTGATGTTCAATCCCTTAAATGCGCCGAACATACCGTTGTAACACGAGCCGGCGTCGCTGGGACTCGTGCCGGGAATGCTCCAAGAGCGCAAGCTCTTTCGCGTCGGCTTCGCCGGCAACTTGTCTTCGGTAATGCCCTTCTTCCGCAAATCCGCAACCGTCTTTTCCCATTTGACGACCAACTTTCCAACAGCCGCGTCCCAATCGAAATCCGCTCGGCGTTGCTCGACCCACGCTGCATATCGTTTGGCCAGCGGATGATCCTCAAATTTGTGTTTCGGCACGAGACTTTCGATTGAAGCGCCGCCGCGCGCGTTGTCGATGATGCCGATCGGAACCTGCAATGTCCGCTGCAATCGCGATGCAAACACGTATCCGATCGCAGAAAACTTGCCCGCAGATTCCGGAGAGCAGATCGTCCATCCTTCGACTCGATCATCCGGCAGATCCTGCTGCAACGTGTACGACTCGTTCGGAGAGATACGAATCTGCCTCACGAGCGGCAGATGTGCCTGCGCGCTTTCGAGGTCGTTGTTCTCCGTACCGCTTAATCCCCATGCCATGTTGCTTTGACCGTTCATCACCCAGACGTCGCCGATCACGATGTTCTCCATCTTGATCGTCTCGTTACCGGCCTTCACGATGAGCAACTGACCGACGGCATTCGCCTCTTGCGCCTCGAACTCGACCGCCCAGCGCCCGGTTTTGTCGTCCGCCTTGGCTTTCGCTTTCAGCTCGCCGAGTTGCACGGAAACTTCATGTCCCGGATCCGCCCAGCCCCAAATCCTGATGGGCTTTTTACGCTGGATGACCATGTTGCTGGAAAAGATGCGATGCGTCTTGAGCGCACCGAACGATGGATTCAACGTGAAGGGACAAAGAAGCAGAAACAGGATGGTAATAGTGGATTTCGCCATTGAAGTCCTCGACCATTTCAAAGTGATTCACTTTCCAAAAGGAGTGCACGATACGGAACCGGTAGTGTAGTGGCCCTTTTGGAGCCGAAACACTTTCAGCCTGGATTCAGCCGCATTCCCAACGTGGCCGAATCGGTCGGTTGAATGGCTCGCAGGATGGGCCTGCCCCATAATCCGTCGCACGCGACAAAACGGCCCTGAATTGGAACGTCATGCCGATTCTTGGTATGCTGCCTGTTTGATGGGCAAACCTGCTGGTGGGCAGGGCAATATTGAAATTCAGTATCGGGCTCTCGTGACAATCGGTCGGTGACCGGTCTGTTTGAATGACGAGAGGAATTCGCTTTTCTATTGGGCAAAGGATGCGTTCTATGACACATCGCATGATCACGATTCTGGGAATGTTGGCTGCTGCATTTACTTTTGCCGCGCCGGCTGGCGCACAAATCATCTGGGACGGCGGCGGCGCTGACGACAACTGGACAACCGGCGCTAACTGGATCGGCGACGTCGCGCCGGTTCCTGCCAACGCCGGTGTCATCGAATTCCAGGGCAATCTCCGTTTGACGCCCAACGCCGATGTCGCGTTCGTGTTGATCAGCAACCTCAACTTCCAAGCCGGCTCGGGCGCGTTCACGATCAATGGGCAACAACTATCGATCGACGGTCCAACCAACACAACCGGTTTCATTACCAATGACAGCACGACGACGCAGACGATCAACAACGACATTCTCGTCACAGGCGGCATCATGGTGTTCGACGCCTTTGTCGGCGATCTGATCATCAACAGCAACATCGATACCAACGGGTTCGGCATTCAGTTGCAGCGCGGCAATGCCGCCGTCGCCCAAACCACCACCGCCAACGGCGTGATCAGCGGTACGGGCGGACTGTTCGCACCCATCAATGGCACCACGATCTTTACCGGTATCAACACCTTCACGGGCGATGTTGATATTCAGGACGGCCTTGTACGACTCGATGGCGATTTCGCCAACACCGTTCTGGTGAACGTCGACGGTCCCGGCATCTTTGAACTCGGCGGCAACGAAACCATCGGTTCGCTGACCGGCGATGGCAGTGTCGTGCTCAACGCGAATGAATTGATCGTCGGCGACGCGACGAACTTTGCGTTCACCGGTGTCATCAGCGGTGTCGGTGGTTCGCTGACCAAACAGGGAACCGGCACGTTTACTGTGGGCGGTGTCAACACCTACACCGGACCGACCACCATCAACAATGGTACGCTCTTGCTCAACGGTGACCTGCCTGACACCAACGATGTGATCGTGAACACGCCGGGCACGTTCGCGCTGGGCGGCGATGAAACGATCCGTTCACTGGCCGGTGACGGCAACGTCAATCTCAATGCCTTTACGCTGACGGTTGGCAACGGCGTCAACACCGATTTCTCCGGCGTGATGAGCGGCACAGGCGGACTGACCAAGCAAGGGCCAAGCATGTTTACCCTGTCCGGCAACAACACGTTCACCGGCTTGACCAATGTCAACGGCGGCATTCTGGACCTGACCGGCACGTCGACCAGCAGCGTGATGATCAACAGCGCACGGTTCGACCTCAACGGCACCCTCACCGGGGATGTAACCAACCAAGGCGGCGGCACATACAACCTGATCGGCATGCAAACCGGCAACATCACCAACACCGCCGGCACGGTGAATTTGAACGGCAACGTCACCGGCAATGTCACCAACAACTCCGCGCTGACCGGCAACGGCACGATCGGCGGGACACTCACCAACAACACCGGCTCCACCACCACACCGGGCACCAACGGTACGATCGACACCCTGAACATCACCACCAATCTCATTCAAAACGCGAACTCCAATTTGAATGTGGATGTCAACAAAGACGGCGGCAACACCATTACGAATGACGTGCTCGCCGTAGGCGGTGCGGCGACCCTTGCCGCCAACTCCCGCATCAATGTCACCGATCTCAACGGCGGCGGCGTCTTCGCGCCCGGCGACACCATCCCGCTGATTACCACCGGCGGCGGCGTCACCGATAACGG
>JANQKH010000204.1 GCA_028281215.1 Phycisphaeraceae bacterium
ACGCGATCGCCATCTGCCATGTCAACGTCGGCACTGGCGCGGATCGGGCCATCCCCGATGGACCGTCTGTCGCGCGATCGCTCTAATTCCTTCCAAAGAAACGTTTGTGCACTACAAATCCACAGTGCAGAAAGGATATTTGCCTCCAGTGCAAGCAGTCGGCAGTCTCTGTCGGCTCCAATTGCGGCCAAGCGGGTCGGCGTTGCTTGCCTGATCATGCATCCTGGGGTCCGATATGAGAAAGAATACAGACGATGAACGGCGTGCAGTTGTCGCGGTTGCGCCTCATAAAGGGTTGAATTATGCGGCCGCCGTATTTGTAAGACTAGTAAATGAAGAGGTTTATAATCGACATTGCGGATTCCGCGTCCGCTAACCGGAATGTGTGAGAAAAGGCTCAAGTCGATTTTCCCGGCCGCCGATGGTCCGTCATTAGCCGCGGATCGGAACGGTTGTGCGGCCTGGGCCGGCTCGTCGTCGGCACGGAATCGGCCCTGAAGGGCATAAAAACCAGCCTGTTTTTTAATCATGCTGGTTCCAGACGCACGATAGACCACACCATCAAGGTTTAACCGCGGCACCGACTTGCACAATTGCAACACAACGCTCACGGCTACTTGACATGGAAAAAAAGGGCACGACAATACGCGGCCAATAGTTTCGGGGAGTCAACGGCTTTCAATGGTTCCTGAAGTCCGTTGATTCCCAAGGTCCACCCGTTCAGTGGTTGGTGTCGGGATCAAAATGGTTCTGATAGACCCCAGTTGAACGAACAGCAGTTGATCGCATTACCACAAGAGGCAAACAAAAACGGCGAACAACTCCGCTCGCCTACATTCAGGGTTCTTTTGATCAAGTTTGATCAACACTCAATGACTTCAAGATGAAAACGTCGGCGTTGCGTAGACGCCGTTGCCTGGCTGGATGCTGTGAACGTCAGCCGGGCGAAAGAAACGGGAGCTTGATCATCCTCGTGGGGTGGTCAGGGGAAGCTCCCAGATTCCATGGTTCCTGTTACAGGAGATGGTCCATGAACCGTTGCATGCTCTCACTTTCGATTGTGGGTTGCTTGATCTTGGGCCTCGCCGGCGTCGTCCGTGCAGATAGTGACGCGGACTTGCGTGCTGAAATTGCACGCTTGCAGCAACGCCTGAACGAGGTTGAATCCAAGCAGTCCCAGAACTGGCTCAACGAACGTCGAGCCGAAGAAATCAAGTCGTTGGTCCAGGATGTCCTGGCTGACGCAGACACCCGCGCAAGCCTGATGGCCGACGGCGCAGTCGCCGGCCACGATGGCAAGAACTTTTTCCTGGCCAGCGCTGACGGCAGCTTCCTGCTGAAGTTCTCCGGTCAGATTCAGTTCCGCTACATCGCCAACTTCAACGCCGACCTCGGCGCCAGTGGCGGTGGTTCGCCTCCCAATGATGACGACCACGAAGACGAAGGCTTCCAGATGCGCCGCGTGAAGCTCGCATTCCACGGTCACGTCGAAGCCGGCGGCCAGTGGGAATACATGGTTCGCCTCGCGGCCAGCCGTGATGAAGACTCCGGCGCCAGCTACGGTGACGGCGATGTCTTCGTCGAAGACATGTGGGTCCGCCGCCAGCTCGCTGATGGCGTCCACCTCAAGTTTGGTAAGTTCAAGCTGCCGTTCAACCGTGAAGAGTTGACCAGCTCGAGCAAGCAGCAAACTGTGGAACGTTCTTCCGCGAACGAAGCCCACTCGCTTCAGCGTGCCGAGCAGATCCAGATCCAACTGGCTCCGATGGACAACGTCCGTGCTCTGATTTCGCTCAGCGATGGCGCCGCGTCGGAAAACACCGACATCGGTCTCGACAGTGTTGAATTCGCCATCACCGCCCGCGTTGATGTTGCCATCCAAGGCGACCTCGCGCAGACCGCGGACTTCTCGGCTTGGTCCGGTGAGCCCATGGGTATCTTCGTCGGTGGTGCGGTGCACTACCAAGCCGGCGATGGCTTCAACACCGGCAACCCCGCTGCCGCACTTGCCAGCGGTGACTACCTCGCTTGGACGATCGATGGCTCGATCGAAACCAACGGCCTGAACGTCTTCGCAGCCGTCATGGGTAACTCCCTTGACAGCCTCGCAGGCGGTACCGGCGAAGTCGACCAGCTCGCATTCGTCGTCCAAGGTGGTTACTTCGTCGTGGCGGATAAGGTTGAACCTTTCCTCCGCTATGAATACCTCGACGGCGACGATCCCGACGGCAGCCCGGCGACCGATGACGATGCGATGCTGATCACCTTTGGTGTCAACATCTACTTCGAAAAGGGTCACGATGCCAAGTTCACGGCTGACGTGGTTTGGCTGTTCGACGGCGGCCGCGACGAAACGCTGGATCACAGCGTGGTTGACGGCAGCCCCGACGGCCGCGGTCTCGGCTTCTCCGAGAACGTGGACGAAGGCACGCTGCTTCTCCGCCTCCAGTTCCAGTTGCTGTTCTAAGACAATTGAATAATCCACTGCTCGCCGCTTTGACGCGGCGGGCAGTTTTCGATCGGCCGACGCTTCCCCTGGCGCCGGCCGATCGTTTTTTATTGGCGGTCGGGCTCGTACTCAACGCTACAGCAAAAGTTGATCTGCTCTAATGGAACACAGATGAAGTGTGAAGCGCGTTACCATACGATTTGTCTTAAACACGCTTTGTCTTAAACCATTCAATCTTTCGAACAGTTTCCCCTTCTACTTCTGCCTGCGCTTGTTTTTTTGCTTTGGCTTGCGGTTCACCCAGTTTTTGTATTCCGGTCGTGACGCCCAGTCTTTGAGGTACGGTTGATACTCAGGAATGGCGTACCAGAACCGGCCGTGTGGCCCTTCACGGGTGACTTTGCCTTCGGGGTAATCCGCACCGGTGAGGCTCTTGTCGATCGCAGTGACCATCGCATCGAGCGCTGCCTGCATGCGCTTGGCGTCGTTGGGCCGGTCAGTGAACAGGTTCTTTGATTCGGTTTTGTCGGCCTTGAGGTCGAACAACGAATACTTGCCGCCGCCGATCCGTTCGGTGACCAGTTTCAAGTTGTTGTCGATCAGGGCGGCTTTTCTTTGGAAGTAGAAGGGAATGGGTTTGGTGCGTCGGCCGATCTCTTTGGTGAACAGCGGTGCGATGCTCATGCCGTCAACAACGTCGAGCATGGATGTCTTCGGCAGGTCCAGCAGATCGACGATCGTGGGAAAGATGTCCATCGTAGACGCGGGATGGCTGGTAACGCGCGGCTTGATTCTGGCGGGGTATTCGATGATGCCAGGCACGCGGATGCCGCCTTCCCACACATCGCCCTTGTGCCCGCGCAGGCCGCCGACCGAATCATGCCCGACGCCGGTGAGGCCGCCGTTGTCGCTGCAATACCAGACAAGCGTATTGTCATGAATGTCGAGTCGGCGTAGTCCGGCGCGCAGCGTGCCGACACTGCGGTCGATCGCGACGATCTCGCCGTGATGGTGCGCTGAACGTTTTTCTTCACCTTTGATTTGATCCGCTTCGCTGGCGATGAACGGACTGTGCGGCGAGCCGTACCAGATCACCGTGAACGACGGGCGCTTCTCTTTCACCGCTTTGCCGATGAACTTGAGCGCCTCGGCCACGATGATGTCGGAAGAATCACCCTTGAATGCCTCGAACTTACCCATGCGGCTCATGAGCGGGTTCATGTCAAAGTAATTGGTGACAGTCAGCCAGTGGTCGAAGCCGAAGTGGCCGGGATGGTGCGGGTCTGAATTTAACACGGGCACACCGGGGCCGCGCACGCCGTTGAGGTGCCATTTGCCGAAGTGTCCGGTGGCGTAGCCCACTTTGCGAAGTGCCTGTGCAATGGTGCGCTCTTGCCGATGCAGCGCGAAACCGTGTGATTTCACGCCCGTGCGGTTGTGTGTGCGTCCGGTCAATACACTGGCGCGCGTTGGCGAACAGACGGGGCCGGCTGCGTAGAACCGATTGAACCACAAGCCGTTCGCCGCCATCGCATCAAGGTGCGGCGTTTTGAGGATCGGATGGCCGTTGTAGCTGGTTTGCCCCCAACCCTGATCGTCCGCCATGACCAGCACGATGTGCGGACGATCGGCGGCAACGGCGGTTGATCTCCATCCAATGTTGCCCAGCAAAATAACAATGATTGCAATCATGCTGGATGTGTTGATTCGCGTCATCAGTTGTTTTCCTTCTTTGACTTGCCGCCGCGCTGCCGGTACCGGATCGGTTTAGCAGGCTTGGGCAACAGTTTGATGTGCCGTTGGAGTTCCGCTTTGAACGCGGGGTTGTTGATCTGGTTCGTCCACTCATTCGGATCTTTGGCGCAGTGGTAGAACTCTTCGCCGCCTTGCCCGTAACGGATGTAGCGAAAATGCTCAGTGCGCACGGTCATGTGCACATCGAGCTTCCACATGTCGAGAAAACCGGTGATAGCGGGCTTGTCCCAATTCCGATTTGGTTTCTTCAGCAGGGGCACGAGCGAGTAGCCGTCGAGATGGGTCGGCGCGGGCAGATCACACAGTTCGGCCAAAGTGGGATAGATGTCCAACAGCGAAACAAAGCGCCGGCAGACCTGCTTCGGCTTCGTGACGCCCGGCGCTTTGATCATCAACAGCGTGTGCGTTGCCTCCTCCCAAAGCGTACTCTTGGCCCAGTGGTGTTTTTCGCCCAGATGAAAACCGTGATCCGACCAGAGCACCACCAGCGTGTTGTCCTTGTAGGGGCTTGCTTCCAGCGCGGCGAGGACACGGCCGATCTGTGCGTCGGCGAAACTGGTACTCGCCAAGTAACCTTGCAGCGCCTTCTTGTATTCGTTCGCCTTGACGATTTTTTGATGCGTCGAAGGCTTCGCCAGATCGACGCCCGGTTGCGGCACGTCCGACAGGTCGTCCTCTTTGAAGGGTGGCAGCACAATCTTGTCGAGCGGGTACATGTCCAGGTATTTTTGCGGCACGTACCACGGGTAATGCGGATGAAACAGGCCGCACGCGATGAAAAACGGTTTGTCGTGCTTTTTCTTTAACTCAGCGATCGCGAAGTCGGCGTACTTCGCGTCGTTCATCTTCGATTCCGGCAGGTGTATTGGTCCCCAATCTTTTTCGCCAGCCCCGATCGGGGAGAGCGGCGCGTTCGGGGGAACGTGGTCGCGTTTGTGCGCAAGGCGCGTGTCCCAGGCGTCGCGCGTGTCGTATCCATGGGACACCTTGCCTGCCGACGCAGTGTAGTAGCCATGGTTCTTGAAGAATTGTGGCAGCGCGATCGCCTTTTTCAAAGCCGGGCTTTCGTTGATCAACTGCGAATTCTGGTAAATGCCTGACGTCCAGGGCGCGACACCTGAAAGGATTGCTGTGCGCGAGGGCGAACATTTCGGACTGGCACAATAAGCGCGTGTGAACAGCACGCCTTCGCTCGCCAGTTTTTTGATTGAGGGCGTGACGACCTTGCCGGAGTAACGATTCGGATCCGAATGTAGCCAGGTGTTTAGGTCGTCGACGCAAAGGAACAGCACATTCATTCGTTCAGCGGCGGGGCATGGCTGCACAATGGTGAACACGACCAGCATCGCCAACACGATTCGCACGTTTCTCGGAGTCATGGATTCACTTTGTCCTTAGTACAGCCCGGTGCGCCGCCCCAACATGATGGGCGGATGCGGGTTGCGGTCATCCTTCACTTTTTCCAGTCGTTGCAGTCTAACGCGACCAACCGTCCATTGTTGCATCATCTGGTGAACATACTTGAATCCCGATGCGTGGAGTATTTTCGGCATCGCGTCATGGTTGAAGTTCCATTAACTCTTTGATCGTCCATAGTTCCTTACGCTGACTGGTGGCGCGGCGGATTGCTTTGACTTGTTCCTTCGTGATCAGTCCCGCTTCGTTGCCCCAGGCGTAGCGGATGAATGACAGCAACTCGGCGAGGCGGTCGTCGCGAATGATGTCGAACGTTTGTGCGGGCGCCATGATGCCGGCCTCGTAGTTTTTGCCGTCGACCGGACCGGTCAGGCCGTGCAACAGGATGCGGATGAGGATGTCCGGTTTGCCGAGCACGCGTTTGGAGCCGACCAACGGCGGGGCGAGTGTGGTCTTCAAACCGGCGACGGCAACGCCCTTGCCGTCGCCGCCATGGCAACTGACGCAGTTGTGGTAGAACAGCCGTTCGCCGCGCACGACCAGATCACGGTGCGGCTTGGGCATATCGGCGGGCAACTTCAAGCCGCGGTCCCACTGTTCAATGCCGCCGGTCCATGCCTTGGCGGCGGCGATGCGTTGCCCTTCGGTGCGTACGTGTTTGAACGCTGAACCGTCACGAATCGCTTTGATCAACGGGCCGTCGTGCTTCCACAGCGCGGTCAGGCCGGCGAGCCGCACGCCTTCGTGCGTGATATGTCGAAGGATCGCTTTTTCCATCACTTCGATTGCCTCGGCCTGTTTGGACATGCCCAGCGAGAGCACCAGTTGCTTGGCGACTTCGCCGCTGCGGTCGTCCGCCAGCGGGGCGAGGTCGTCGATGATGCCCGACTCGCCCGCTTCAATGAACGGCTCACTGATTTTGATCGCCGCGGCGCGGACACGCTCGTCACGGTCCCGGTAAGCCGTGCGCAACAGGTTACGGTTCACGCGGCCGATGCCTTCCAACGTCCACAAGGCGTGCAATCGGCCGAGTGGGTTGTCGGTGTAACGCACCATGTCTTCCAACAGCGCCCTGACCTTGTCGTGATCTGCTTTCGGTCGTAGCACGATCAGTTTCTGCGCTGTGTCGCGCCACCAGCCGTTGGGGTGTTGAAGATGACGGAGCAAGTGAGCCGTGCGTTCTTCAAGCATGCGCGGCTGACCGTGTGGGTCGCCGGGCTGATGATCACGATGTCGAATACGCCAGATGCGGCCGTGCATGTTGTTGTCGGACAGACCTGACTCACGGATGAACTTGCGCGGTCCTTCGCTCAGCCACGGCGCATCCTGAATGATGCCGCGATACATGTCGACGACGTAGAGGCAGCCGTCCGGTGCGGTGGCGGTGTTGACCGGCCGAAAGTTCACATCGGGCGACAGCATGAACTCGTCCGCCCAATAGGCATTCTCGAGCATGAGTTTGCCGTTGACATTCTTGATCAGCGCGCGGCGGACCGCGTGGATGGTGGGGTCGCAGACGAAATAGTTGCCGTACACCTTGTGCGGCAGGGCGTGACCGCGAAATACGGATTGCCCGCATGCGGAGGTGAAACGTTTGACCTCGGCTGCGTTGCCGCCGCGGTCGTTGATCGGGCAGAGGTTGCGCACCTCCATGAAGTCGCTTTCGTAGGGTAGGCCGAGCGTCAGCGGTTCGGTTGATGGCGGAATGTTGTGCCCGCGCTTTCGGATCAACTGCCAGTATTGCCGCGGCATTTGAATGGATTTCGCTGGCTGACTGTTGTCGGAGAAGAACACGCGCCCGACATCATCGTGTGTCACGCCCCATTGCGCCCAGTTGCCGTGCAGTTTCTGTTCACGCCATTGGCCGTCGGTGAACCGGTAGCGACGGTGCCCGTAACTGACGTAAATCCAGTTGTCGAGGTTCCAGTCCAGCCCGCTGTCCTGATGCTCGACTGATTTATTGGGTGAGTGCTCGAAGCCGTCGTAGAGTTTTTTCTTTTCGTCGGCGACGCCGTCACCGTTGGTGTCGCGATAACTGTAGACATCGGTCGTGTCGGTTTCGACGATGGCGATACGATCATCCAGTGGCAGGATCATGCGCGGCAGGTTGAGTTTGTCGACAAAGACGGTCGCACGGTCCATGACACCGTCACCATTCGTATCGATTAGGCGTTTCACACGTCCATTGCGTAGCGTTTTGGTGCCTGTGCCTTTCTCATCCTGCATATAGCTGCGCATCTCGGCGACGTACATCGCGCCGTTGCCGTCCCACACCACAAGCACCGGTTCCTGCACCATCGGCTCCGACGCAACCAGTTCGGCGACGTAACCGTCAGGCAGTTGAAACGACCGGCGTTGCTGCTCGGGCGTCAACATCGCCGCGACATCCTTCGCCTTGATGGTTTGCCAATCTGTGGCTGTCGTCTTCTTCGGCGCCTTCGCTTCTTCCAGTTTTTTCCATGCCACTTCGTGCGGCGACTTGATTGAGGGTTTGTCCGCGCCCGGGAACGACTGCGGCTTGCCCAGCGTCACCTTGCCGGTCGCGGTGTACTCCACACTTCGAGCGAACGTCGTTTGAAACCCCACGCAGTAAAGGCTGTCCCACTCGGTCTGCCCGCGCCAGTGATGGCCCAGTGATGAAACGATCACGCGGCCTTTGCGGTAGTAGGTTTCCCAGATGATCGGTTCGTGCAGCCCGGTGCCGCGGTGTTTCGGGTCGGCATAAGCGCTGGCGAGAACGGTCAACCGGTTCGCCGGTCCGCGCATGTGGTGGTACAACTCGTCCTTGGCGTGCATCCAACGTTTTGGCAAGCCGCGCATGATCGGGTGGTCGGCGGCGCGGGTATCCACGGCGAAGGCGTGCTTGCTCCCGTGCCCGGAGTTGTCGTTTTCACAGCATGCGAACAGTTCTCCCGTTTTGGGGTTGATCTTCAGGCATCGCCCGAAGCCGCCTTTGCGCCAACCCATGCCGATGATTTCGTTGAACTGGTCCCAGTTACCGAACGCATTGTTCGCGGCATGAATGACGACCACACCGCCGCCTTGCTCAACGAATTTGACGAAGTTGTCCTGCATCGCCTTCGGCCAGCTTTCGCCGTTGTAGTTGAGCACGACCACATCGTGCGCCGTAAAGTCAGGTGACCACGCCTGCCACGCCTTGCGAAACCGCGGTTCGTCCGCTTTGCGCAGTGCATCAAATCGAGCTTTGGCTTGCTGGTACTGTTTCAACTGCGTTTCGTCGGCATCGCGTGGCTCGCGAAGTCCGCGGAACAGGCGTGATGCCGGTGCGGTACTGACGGTGACTTTGAATCGCCCCGTTTGCGCAAGTGTGGCGCGCAAGGCGTCGGTGGTGATCCGCCAGTCGTGGTTGTTGCGGCCGTCGATGATCAAAACGTTGGCAGGTTCATCGGCGGCGTCGGTGAACGTCCCAGCCGTGAACCCTATGAAACAGAACACCACCATCGCGCGCGAGGCAAAGGACATCAATCACAACTCCTTGTGAAAAGCAATCACAGAAGGTAAGCGCGAACGGCGCTGGCATGACACAAGTTAGTGGCACAATGGAATGAAATGCAAGTGTTTTCCGTGCGGCACAAAGATTTGCTTGCCGTTCGCCCTGCATCATCCCTGACAAACGCGATTGAGCTGAAACGATACATCGAATTGATACGACACACACGCGACGAACTTGTGAGTCGTGCCGGCTCGTGTTGTTGGTGACGTCGGTGTCTGCTGAGTCGTCCGGCTGGCGGCACAACTACAACGCCGGTTACGTCGACCGAAACGGCGCCTGGGCGGGCGGTTCTGAGATCATGCACCTGGTCGGCCACAAGGGAAACGCTTCGTCGCCAACAGTTACTGGGGCGACGCGAAGTGGGTAAACCGCCCGGCGGTCCCAACAGAACGGAAAACTGCTCGCCGAACCACCGGACCAGTTGTACCTCAACGCGCTGCCGTTTTCCGGTCTGTGGTAGCGGCATGTGATTGTCTTGCTGTTGTTGTGAAGTTCCATTTGCAAGCCGCGGCAATAGTTGGATTTCACATTATCACTTCTAATTTCAGTATCATGTGCCCGGCAATGCTGTTGTTGCCATGCGATGTTCACACACATCCGAATCGAAACGGGGAATGCCATGATTCACGAAAACCTCAGCACGTTTTACGGGATGCCAGTCGAGGATTATCAGCCGTCGGCCGGCGCAGCGCAGGTCAGTCGAACCGCATATCGCCTGCGCATCGACTGGGAGAAATACGAGGAAGGCATCACCTTTGCCGACCTGTTCGATCAATACATTTGTGACCAGCACGTGACGAACACGCAGGCGCTGGTGATCGGTGACTGGGGCGGCACGGCCGAGGGCAACGAGTCGGACGCGATTGTTGAAGCGCTCGTCTCCGCCCGGGACAAGTTGCCGAACCTTAAAGCGTTGTTCATCGGCGACCTGATCGGGGAAGGGGCGGGGATCTCGTGGATCATGCAGTCGGATATGTCGCCGATCTGGTCTGCGTTTCCCGCGCTGGAAGAATTCGGTGTGCGCGGCGGCAGCGGCTTGCAACTGGGCCGACCGTCCCACGCCAACCTGAAAAAACTGGTCATCGAAACCGGCGGCCTGTCCGTTCGCGTCGTGCAGGAAGTCTGTTCAGCCCAGTTGCCGGAACTGACTCACCTCGAACTCTGGCTCGGCGATCCCAGTTACGGCGCCGACGCGACCGTTGACGATCTGCGCCCGCTGCTTGAAGGCGGCCTGTTCCCCAAACTCACCTACCTCGGTCTGCGCAACACCGAACTGGCGGACGATATCGCCAGGGCTTTGCCCGGCGCGGGCGTGATTCAGCAGATCGATACGCTCGACCTGTCCCTCGGCACGTTGACCAACGAAGGCGCTGAGGCGCTCGCCGCAAACCAGGAACTGAGCAGGCTGAAGAAACTTGACATTCATCATCACTTCGTCGGTCCCGAAGCCGTGGCGAAACTGAACGGCTTGGGCATTGAAATCGACGCATCCGATGAGCAGACCGCAGATGAATACGACGGTGAAATCTACCGCTACGTCTACGCCTCGGAGTGACGCCAAGGCGGCGAGACGGCGACCGCGTGACGTGATCATCGGCAGTCAGGACAGCCCGCGGATCGCGGCGTTTCAACGCGCACTGCACAAGGCCGGCCATCGTGAAGCGATCGTGTTTGATTACGTGCAGTACCTGAATGACGGCTGGACGCTTGATCTGCCGAACGAACCGGCGCTCGTTCGCTTCGAAGCGCCGGGTCGGAGCTTTGAAGATTACAAGGCCATCCTCGCCGTCGGTCATGACGAAGCAAGACGCATGGGCTATGAGGCGATTGCGCCTGATGCGATTGAACGATTGCAACACGACAAGGGCAAACTCATCGCGCCGGCTCAATATCAACTTGGTTTTCAACTCGTGCTGCGTCGTTTGGCTGCGCAGGTGACGATGAGGTATTGCGTGTCGGGAGACGTGCAACTCCTGACGGATGTTGGTGCTATTGCCGACGTCTTCGACAAGCGACGATGCCGCGACCAGTTGGCCAAACGCAGCGTCCCCGTGCCGCGAGCGCTGGCGTTTGGCAAACAACTGGCTGGCTACGACGAACTGCGCGCGTTAATGGACGCGCAGCACATACCGCGTGTGTTTATCAAATTGCGATTCGGCTCCGCCGCGTCCGGCATCGTGGCTTATCAGGTGTCGCGGCAGCATGAACTGGCGTATGCCACGGTGGAGTTGGCTCCCGATGTGGATGGTGTGCCTTCGCTCTACAACACGCGGCGCATACGCCGGTACAGGGATCATCGGGACATCCGCCCGTTGATCGATCGGCTCTGCCGCAAGGGCGTGCACGTTGAGGCGTGGTATCCGAAGGCGGGGTTTGCCGGCCGCACGTGTGATTTGCGCATCGTGACGATCCACCGCGAGCCGCGACACCGGGTGCTTCGGCAAAGCAAGACCCCGTTTACAAATCTACATCTGTTGAACCAGCGATCGCCGGTGGATGCATTCATCGCGAAGATGTCGGATGAAGCGTGGCCGCGCGTCTTGGAAACCTGTCGTGAGGTGGCGTCAGAATTCCAGCGCACATTGCACCTCGGCATCGACATCGCCGTGCACACCAACCTTCGCGATCATGCAGTTCTGGAAGTAAACGCGTTTGGCGATTACCTGCGCGGCGTCACAGATGACTTGGACATGACCACGCACGAAGCGGAGATCGCCGTGATTGATGGGCTCCTGGATGCCGGCAGGGAGGTCCAGTCATGAAAACACATGCGGCTGATCACCCCAAAGTGTTGATGTTCGACCTAGACGGCACGCTGATCGATCGCAACGGCGCACTGTTCGGCCAAGTGGCTGGCGCGATGGGTTACGCTCGCTCATCACGGCGGCTCGTTGAACAGGTTCAACCGGAGCGATGTGTCATCGAACTATTGCGATCGCTGACGGAGCGCTATCGTCTTGTCCTTGTCAGTAACGGCAGCCCCGGCACACAGCGTGGCAAGCTTCGCCGTGCGGGACTGAATGCGTTCTTTCATACGGTTGTGATCAGCGGCGAGGTTGGTGTCGCGAAGCCGGACCCCGCTATTTTTCATCATGCGTGTTGTAAGGCGGACTGTCAGGTGGACGACGTGGTGATGATGGTTGGCGATGACGTGCATAGCGACATTCAAAGCGCCGCGTCGCTGGGTATTCCGACGTGTTGGATCAGTCGGGGCCGTGCGTTGCCGGTGTTGGCCGTGGTGCCGACATTCACGATCGATTCCGTGCTCGCGGTCGAGGAGGTGATGTCTTGCTCAAAGCCCGCGAGTTGATTGGTGAATGTGATGTGCTGCTGATGACGTTCGATACGTTGCGTTTCGACGTCGCCCGGGATGCGCTGGGCGCCGGTCTCACGCCGAACCTGGCGCGTGTGTTGCCGGGCGGCGAATGGGAGTGCCGCCACGCGCCGGGCAGTTTCACTTATGCCGCACATCATGCATTTTTCGCGGGATTTCTGCCGACGCCGGTCACGCCCGGACCACACCCCCGACTGTTCGCCGCCGCCTTTGCGGGCAGCGAAACCACTGTCGATGCAACCTGTGTGTTCGACGAAGCCGACATCGTCGCCGGTCTGGCCGGCCGCGGTTATCACACGGCGTGCATCGGCGGTGTGGGGTTCTTCAACAAGCAAACCCCGCTCGGCAGGGTGTTGCCCGACCTGTTCCACGAGAGCCATTGGAATCCAACGCTCGGTGTGACCGATCCGCATTCGACGGAACATCAGTTTGCCCTTGCCCGATCGATCCTGCAATCGCTCGACGACAATCAGCGCGTGTTTTTGTTCATCAATTTATCCGCGCTGCACCAGCCGAACTGTATTTTCAGCGAAGGGAAAATGGAGGACGACGTGAACACACAAGCCGATGCGCTCGCCTACGTGGATCAACACCTGCCCACGCTTTTCGATGCGCTGCGCGCCCGAAGCAATGCGTTGTGTATTCTTTGTTCCGATCATGGCACGGCGTACGGGGAAGACGGCCACACCGGGCATCGGTTTGCGCACCCCGTTGTGTGGAACGTACCTTACGCGGAGTTTGTTCTCCAACAGATCCCATGACCACCACTGCGACCCAACACGAACTTCTGACCGAGTCGCCGTACAAGGGTTACGTCTACGGCTATCCGCACAAGACGGCCTACCGCGCGCTTGATCCCGCGCGGCCGTTGTCCGACGTGTGGGATAACGAGGATCAACGGGCGTTGTTCCTTTACGTGCACGTGCCGTTCTGCGAACAACGTTGCGGGTTTTGCAACCTGTTCACGGCAGTGGATCATGATGGCACGCGGCCGAGGCGATATGTAGAAGCGTTGCGGCGACAGGCGGACGTGACACGCGCCGCGCTTGTAGAAAATGCAAGCTTCGCGCGGGTGGCAATCGGTGGCGGCACGCCGACGTACCTGGATGTCGACGCGCTGGATTCGCTGTTCGATGTGATCACCGATGTGATGGGCGCTGAAACCGCTGCGCTGCCGACAAGCGTGGAAGCGTCTCCGCTTACTGCGACGCTGGACCGACTTGCACTATTACGTGAGCG
>JANQKH010000245.1 GCA_028281215.1 Phycisphaeraceae bacterium
GCGCGCCAGGTGAGCGCCATCTCGAATTGCCGGTCGATGTCGGTGGCGTCGAGGTGCGGGAAGTGTTGGGCGACCACGTGTTCCTTGACGGCCGCGTCGTCTTTCATGCGTTCGAGCAGTTTCGCCATGTGCCGGGCAAGCGCGGACCGGCGAAACAGAGGCCAGTTGGCGATGTGATCGTCGTTGGGGTGAACGCCCTTCTTGATAAGTTCGTCAGTCAGTTCATCGTTGGTCAGGTGCGGGTTGTCGTCCAGCAGTTCCAACGCGTGTTGATCGACCCGCGTCATACTGGAAGGCACATGGAGAAACATCGGCAGCGCGCACCGCTTGTGCTTCTGCATCGCGCGGGCGAACAGGACATCAGGGTGATGGGTGTGCGGCTTGCCTTCGTCATCCAGTTCCACCATCTGCCGTTGCGGTTCAGCAAAGAGAATGTCGAACGCAATGACCTTGGCGTCGGCGTCGTTCAAAACGTCGACGATTTGCCCCAACCGACTGCGATCCCAAGGCCAGCGACCGATCTGATAGAGGCTGCGGTCATCGATGCAAAGGTGGACCAATTGGTCGGTCGGTGGAGGCGTGAACGTTTGGCCGTGCTCCACGCGTTTGTCATAAAGCCAGCGTTCCAACGGCGCGAACCAACCGTGTTGATCGACGCCGAGACAGGCAAGCGTGACAGCGAACGATAGAAGCACGACCGCACGCCGCCCGGAAACCGGTTGTCGAAGTTGTGTCATCTCGGCTTACCCCTGCGCCCGACATGCGTGAGTGAGTATAGCAGGGAGGGAGGGAGGGGTTGCGTGATCAGAAGAACGACACCGCTTCGCGGTGATCGGGCTTACAGAGCCCGGCTCTGATAAGGCAAAGGAACATCGTCACAATGCGGGATCACCCTGCACCATCCGAGCTAGGCACTGCGTGCCCGGTCGCGACGCAGTCGCGTCCCTTGAGTCACTTCACATCGCCCACGTCGACCTGCACAAAAACCCCTTGGCATCGCGAACATTGCCTGATACACTTAGTACGTATACTTATTGATTGATCGATCCCGCTTGCCAACCCCACCCTGCTTACGCTTTCAACAATCGCTCCGTCTCACTCAATTCCATCTGATGGAGGTCGCCTGATGCGTCGATCGTCAACCTGGCTCGTGCTGTGCCTCGTGGTACTGCTTCAATCGGTCGCACTCGGCGATGATGTGTTGCCGAAGGTGGCGCCCGGGCGATCGATATACATTGACTTTCCTAAACTGCCGAAGATGCGCGACGGCAAAACCACACGCATGGAAGTGCGCGTGCCCGCAAACTATGACAAAAACAAAAGCTATCCGTTGCTCGCGTGGATGGGCGGCGGCAAGGGCGGCTATCGCGTCAGTTCCGGCCTCAAATTGGCGGACGCCAACAAATTCATTCTCATCGGCCTGCCCTACCCGCAAGGCGCAAACGATCCCGGTCAGTCCAACAAGGTTGGGCAGTTTGAAACGATCTGGGGGTATCACAAGGCGATGCTCGATACGTTGGAAAAAGTCGTGCCGAACATCAATCCCGAACTGCGCGTCGCCGCCGGCTTCAGCAACGGTGGACACGCGATCGACGGCATGCTGGGCATTCGTTCGCGGCGCGTGCCGCCTTATGGTTCTTACTTCACCACGTTCATCATGGCGGACGGTGGAACCGGCGTGGGCGATTACCGTTCGGTGCGCGGACGACACTTATTCATCTGTTGGGGCGTCAAGGGCAACACGAACCGCGCGTACTGCCAGTCGATCGCGAAGAAGGCAAAGTCATCAGGCGTGTACGTCAAAGCGGTGGAAATGTCGGACGCCGGTCATCAGTTCCCCGAGAAATACATGGGGCAAGCGAAAGAGTGGTTGTCACAAACGGTGATCCCGCACACGATCCACACCGGCTCGCGGCAACTGCGTTCGATGATCAGCCGTCGACGTTACGCCGATGCGATCAAGGTCGGTCGCGGTTTGATCGAACTTGGCGCGAGTGACAAACAGAAAACGCAGATTGAAAAAACGCTGGCCGACATCGACACGAAAGGCAAAGCCGCGTTCGTGAATCTGAGAATCGATCCGGACAAGGAGATGACCGACGGAGCGCGCAAGGCCGCGATTCGCCGCGTGGACGCGTTTATCAAATTGTGGTCCGGCACGTCTGCCGAAAATCAGGGCCGGGAGTTACTTGAGCAATTAGAAAACAAGTCAGAGTGATACCGATGCCCAAGCCGCTGCGATCACAATGGACGGTTTCCAGCGGTTAGAATCCACGCCGACGCATCTGAATCGATATCCTGGTGGGAGTCTTCTCCATGCGGTGTTTGCTTTGTTGTATCGGTTTTGTCTGGTTGATCGCCTGCGCGATGAGTAGTCGGGCGACGGCTGAGTTCGAACTGATCCTGCCGAAGGAGGGCGACCAGATTGTATTGCCCTGCGAGATCGGGGCCGGCTACCTGTTTTGCCGAACGAAGGTCAATGGAAAAGATGCCGGCTGGTTCGTGGTGGACACAGGATTCACCTATTCGTTCATCGACCGGTTTGCGGCGGAACGACTCGGCCTTGTGACGCAAACGCCATTCGCCATGCTCGGCATCATGGGGGACGACAGCTACTTCGCATCGCAAACGCGTGTTCACACCATTGACCTCAGCGCGATTCACGTCAAGTGTCGCCGGCTCTACACCCACGATTTCACCCAATGGAGCAAAATGGCAGGATTGCGCGTGTCCGGCGTGATCGGGCAGGACATCCTCAGTCAAACACCGATCACGATTGACTACGTCGAACCGAGCGTGACTTTTCATCGGCGTGAACAATTCAAAATGCCTACAGAAGGATGGGCCGTTGACACGAAAACCGGGACACCCATGATCGAATGGCCATTCGACGAGGAATCGAGCTATCCACTTGTGGTCGACACCGGCGCATCCGGCGGCATTCTGGTCAATCCCGGCTATGGGCCGGCGCGCGACCGCATGCTCGCCGGAAAGACCATGGCAGCCAACTACACATATGTGATGGATATGGGCCACCAAGATGCGATCGAAACCGTCATGACATTCAAAGGCGGGAAGTTGCCGTTCCCGGTCACGACGATCGTCGATGTGACGTTGTCTCCCAATCGACCAGCACGTCGAGACGGTTTGATCGGCTCTCATGTGTTGCGTCAGTTTCGTACCACCATCGATATGCAGTCGAAACGCCTGTGGTTGACGCCACAAACCCGACAGCCGCAGTTCCCGAAGAAAGACGAAGTGGACAAACGTGACTTGGCCGGTCTGACGCCGCTGATGCGCGCGATGGATCATGGAGAGGTGAAGTTGGTCAAGCGGCTGATCGAAGCGGGCGCCGATGTCAAAGTGAAAAATCATCTTGGCAAGACGGCCTTGTACCTGGCGGCGCAGGAACCGCATCCTGCCATCACCCATCTGCTGTTGGACGCCGGGGCAAAACCTGATTTCGTCTCGCCGGAATCCGGACGGACGGTTTTGCACGTGGCATGCGTGCAGAACGACGCGTCCGTCGTCGAACGCCTGCTCAAGACTGGGGTCAATGCCAAAGCCAAGACGAAGAACGGCGAGACTCCACTTCACTACGCAGGCTTCGGCGGCAGTGTGAAAATCGGCAAACTTCTGTTGGAAGCAGGGCTCGACATCAATCAAGGCGATTTCGAATCCGCGACGCCCCTCCATTACGCCGCCAGGTGGGGACACGGCGATTTCATCGATTTCCTTCTGGCCAACGGAGCCAATCCCAATGCGATGAGCAAAGACCGGTCAACGCCATTCAACACGGCAGTCTGGCGCGGCCATGAGAATGCAGCCTTGAAATTGCTCCCGCTGACGAAGGACATCAATGCCGGATCGTACGAAGGCGGTACCCCTTTGATGTTCGCGTCCTTCAATGGAAACGAAACTCTTGTGCGGATGCTTTTGGAAAAGGGCGCGAAGGTGGATGTCCCGGACCACAAAGGCAACTCACCGTTGATCACGGCGGTGTCGCGCGGGCACGAAGGCGTTGTGAAACAACTGCTTGCGGCGGGGTGCGATGTCAACCACCTGGGCCAAGGTCGCACGACGGCGCTGATGCATGCGTGCAAGCTTGCCAGCCCCAACATCGCGCAGTTGTTGATCGAGCACAAAGCCGATGTACACGCCGTTGACGAGCAAGATAGCGCGGCCCCCATCATCTTTGCCGCGGCAAAGGGCAACGTACCAGTAATTGAACTGTTGCTGAAGAAGGGCGTGAAGGTTGACACAAGAACGCGGTCCAACGGGACGCCCTTGATGTACGCCACCTATGGCAATCAGATCGAAGCCGTCAAGTTTCTTCTCAAACACGGCGCGGACGTCAACGCGGTCAACGATAACCACGCATCAGCCTTGATGACCGCGATCGCCACCGGCCGTGCGGAGATCGCCGACCTGTTGCTCAAACACGGCGCCGATGTCGAGCAAAAGGACAAACTCGAACGGTCGGTGATTCACTATGCCGCCATCTATGGTTATGTTCCGATCCTTGAACGGCTGTTGAAAACAAAGATCCGTCTCGATACCAAGATGAGTGAAGGGATCGGAGTCATGCACGTCGCCGCGCGGATCGGTGATGCAAAGGTCGTGAAAATGCTGCTCGATGCGGGCGCGGCCGCCAACCCGTCGAGCACCAAGCCATTTAGACCGATCGATCTGGCCCGGAAGCACGGCTATCCCGATGTGGTTCAACTCCTGGAGAAGGCGACTCAAGACAAGCCCGGTTCCTGAGCCATCCTGATTGGTTCCTGAAACGGGATGATTCGCGCGCCGTACCCGTCAATTCCACAACTGTTCATTACAAGTTCCGTTCTGAGAAAGCTCCGTTCAACCGAAAGGCTCAACCATGGCAAAAGTCAATCTGACCGAAACCGAACGCTCCATCCTGCAAGCCTCCAGCCGACTCTTTGCCGTTCGGCTGCAACAGGGCAAAGTCAAAAACGACAATTGGAAGAAGGAAGCCGATGCAACCATCAAACTCGCGATCTGGATGTCCGGCAGGATCGACCACCTTGTTGAATCCGGCGAAGAACCGAATATTGACGACTAGGCCGCGATCAGCCCAGTCGTCAGCCCTGTGCTCCGGTGAATTCACCCGAAAAACATCGTCTAAGCAGCATCCTTCGGTACACTATGACCATTAAGCCACCAGATTCAATGGTGGTTATGCCGATGAGTGTATCGGACATGGATCGAAACACACGGTCAACACGAACGCCGGGCAAAACGGCCCGACGAGATCAGGGTTTCACCCTGGTCGAGATGCTTCTGGTTGTGTCGTTGATCACGATCCTGATCGCCTTGCTGTTGCCCGCGCTGGGCAACGCCAAGGGTATCTCCCGGCGGGTGCAATGCCAATCCAATCTGAACAACCTCGGCCAGTCTGTCTACCAATACTCCACCGACTGGTACCACAAAATCTTTCCCTACGACAACGCCACCGGCCTGCACTACGACACCTTTTGGATGACGCTGCTCGAGGAATACCACAACGACTTCGACGAAATGCGTCTCTGCCCCGAAACGATCATGGACCAGGCGGGTCAGTCCTTGGCTTACGCCCCGGGTTGGGGCACGGTGGAAGTCGGTTGGGGTCAGCCCTGGGTGACCAACGGCTGGGGATTTCTCGGCACCAACTACGGCAGCTACGTGTGGAATTCATGGATGCACTCCGGCCGCACCGCGCACAAACAAGGTGTGTCCGTCAACTTGCAGGATGATCAAAAGCACTGGAAGAATCTTAAGGCGGTCAAGATACCCAGCACCACGCCCATGCTGACCGACGGCACGTGGGTCGACACCTGGTTTCAAAACAATCCCAACGGCGCGATCAGCAGTCCGCCGGCAAACCTGTTCAGCGTCAACAGCGCCGCCGGCCGCGTGTGTGTCTCCCGACATGATCGCGGTGTCATCCACGTCATGGCCGACGGCTCCACGAAATGGACCCAGTTGGAAGACCTCTGGCAACTGACGTGGAACACCGAAAGCCAACCGATGGCCCCACCGTTTGATTTGCCGGAACAATAGGGCAGTGAAATGGCGCGTCGGGTGGGCATCGCCCACCGACCAACCCGTCCAACCACACTTCACACCTTTCGTTGGTCATCCGACACACGATCTGGCCGATATCACTTAGGTCAATGTGACTGTTCACGGCCTCTGTTTGCAGAAGACCGGCCCGCGGTTCCCATAATCCATTGATTCGCGTCATGTGCTTCGTGCCGCGTGGAGTTTAACCATCCGTCATGGCTCTTACTGCTCCCGTACCCCCACCGACCGATCCTGAACCGCCGCGCCGGTTCCGCAAATTTCTCTGGAAAGTCCCCGGCTTCTGGCGCCTGCACCGCGCGTATCACAAGTGGGCCGGCACCGATGAACGCATCTGGTTCCGCATCGTCATGGATGATGAAACGAAGAAACTGGTCGACGCGCTGCCTGTGAACGAGATGGACGCGCTGGAAATCTCCGGCGGCGAGTGGGGCCAAAAAGGGATCGAGTTCCAATCATTCAAAGCGGTCTTCTGGCCGGAGTACGACGTGTGCGAAGGCCCACTTGATGAAACGTTCGACATCATCTTCGCGGAGCAGATCTTCGAACATCTGCTATGGCCTTACCGCGCCGGCAAGCATGTCTACGAAATGCTGAACCCCGGTGGGTACTTCCTCGTGACCACGCCGTTCCTCGTACGTCTGCATCCGAACCCGCACGATTGCAGCCGATGGACGGAAACCGGCCTGCAATACTTCCTCGCCGAGTGCGGCTTCCCGCTCGACAACATCGTCACCGGTTCGTGGGGCAACCGCAAATGTATGAATGCCAACTTCTGGACCACCCGTCGGCACTGGCCCAAATACCAAAAGCGATTCCACTCCCTGGAAAACGAAGAGGGATTCCCCGTCGCGGTTTGGGCGCTGGCGAAAAAGTAATCGGCTTCGTTCGCAAAACAGTTTCCCCTTACGTCCGGGCCGGCAGCGACAACAGCTCAAAAGAAAAACCACGCGCGACATCAATCGCGCGTGGTCGTTGAAGGTGGTCGGGAGATTGAATCAACTGTTCAAAGTCGGATTGGTTACACGGCCCATGAAGAGGATCGCACCTGTTTCCTTGTGACGAATCATCAGGATAAACGGCCGATCAGCACTGAACGTCGGCGTGAACTTCACGCTGATCGGTGCACTGGTCGGTCGCACCATCACCACGGCCGTCGCGGCCGCCGCTTCCGTTCCCTTTTCATTCACTTCCAGAAACGCTTTGTGGAACACCTTGCCGATGTACAGTCGTTGCATCAGGTTCGAGGTGTCGTGCATCCCGGTAAAATCAGCACCCTCTTTGGCTCGCGGATCAGTAAAGGCCCGCTTCATGCCCATATCCGGAAGCGTACCTGAAGGATTCATGCCGCCTTCGCCTAGTTTGTAGTCCGTTTCAAGTTTGAGCTTCGGCAGTTTGACGTGGAGTTCGCGCCCTTCCAGCGCACCCATCCACTTCGTGATGCTGGCGGCACTGAGCTTCTGCTCGACATCACCAAGTTTGCCGGCCTCCATCGGCGCGATGAGCACCATCGACAGTTCCTTGCCCTTGTAAGGCAGTTCGGCAACCAGGAAGCCATCCTTATCGGGATAGGTTGATTCTTTCTGGCCTCGTCGAATCATCCGGGGCGTCTTGAAGGGTTGGCCTTTGCCATCGAATGCGCCGTAGCGTGCGCCGCCGAGACCGTTCGCCTGCATCGTGGCCGTCTTGATCTTCTTGCCATCGGAAAGCGTAAAATCGATCGGTCGCGTCATGTTTTCCTTGAACGGGGTTTGCCATTCGCCTTTGAAGTAAATCGCGTTGACCAACACCAATCGTGTGAGGCGAGTGATGCCTCCCGGCGGAATCAGATCCTTGATGCGATTTCTGGTCTGGTCCTCGACCCAATTATTGATGCGCACGCGTTCACCTTCAGTTTGTCCGGCGAAGTCAGCTTCTTCAATCGCACCGGTGTCGTAGTGCTTTGCGATGGCGTCCCGGAATGGCTGCTCAATTCGAAAACCCTTTTGCCCCCACAACGCATTGGCAACGTTCAATTCAAACTGGTCAACTTGTGCGGCCGCCTTGTTGACTTCGTCGGCGATCTTTCGTTCAGCTTGGGCAAGCTTGTTGTAATTCTTGAAATCACGCTTATCCAATGCAGCCGCGGTCTCCGCTTTCGCCGCCGTCAATTGGGCGCGCAACTGGGTGATCTTCTTTCGTAGCGCCTTCAATTTGGGGTCGTCAGGATCACTCTTGAGCTTCGCGTTGATTTGTTGGAATCCGTTATGAATCAGCGACGTTCGCCAAGGAATGAGCTGAGCATCGACTCCCGTCCTCATGGCTGCCTTCGGATATCGCAGCACCTTGCCCATCTCATCCGCTGTCTCGCCGCGAGCGCCCTCGGCCGTCATCGCCAGCGCGCCGGAAACGGAGTAGGGCGAGAAGAAAAGATTGCCACCCTTGTTCTCTTTAGCCAGCCGGCGATAGAGATCGATCGCAAAATCGCTGTTGGCCTGAACGGTGTACTTGGATGGTGACTGCTCGGAGTCGGCAGCCAAAAGGTCGTTGGCGTTCCCGGTCACGGATCCCATCGCATTGGTGAGTGTAACCACGCCGGCCAGAACGAGGACGCGAGTGAATCGATGCATGTCAGGCCCTTTCGAAGAGTTTTCATGAGTTCCAATGTAGAAGCGCGTTCCCGCGGCGCGGGCTTCGCCTTCCGGTGTTCGAATAGTCAGGTCTTGCGTTGGAGAGTGCTGGTCGCCGGCCGCCACCGAAAAGACCAGAAGCTCGCCACGTTCGAGTTCGATCCGGCCGTCGTCGACCACTTTGAATACCGCTTTCCCCGTCGGCTCAATGCGCCAACCCGACGCGATCGTGACGCCACCCGAAGGGGCCACCATGGCGGGATCGCCAGTTGTGTGTTTTTCCTGTCCGTCGCCGTCGAGGAACACCATGATCATGATGAGTGCGAGACAGGCAGCCGCGGCAATTGGTATCACGCGACGAATCCATACCGGCCGCCGCGGCGCAATATCAACCCAACGCCGACGAACCGATTCCTCCCATCCTGAGTCGGCCGCAGCGGGCTTCATCTGGCGCAGTTCGGCTTCAAGTTGTTCGGTTTGTTTGTCCATCAAACGGGCACAGCATCCAGGTTTTCTCGTAAAAGTCTCATTGCGGCTTCGTACCGACTGAAGGCCGTCGATTTCGGAAGATTGAGCGACTCGCCAATCTGGTCGAACGTCAGGTTGCCCCAGATGCGCATGACGACGACCTCGCGCTGTTCCGGAGCCAACAGTTCCAGTGCCGCCGTCAAAACTCGTTGCCGGTCAACGGTTATGGCTCGACCGTCAGCAGGCTCAAAATGGTCACGGTCGGCGTGCGATGACGGCGCGTTTTGTTCGCGTCGGCGGCGTTGGTGCCAGTCGATCGCAGCCGTCCGAACGCACCGGAAAAGGTACGCCACAGGGTCACGCACGTGATCGCGCTGCCGCCAGTATCGCACGAACGCCTCCTGGACTACATCCTCGGCGTCCGCGTGGCGGTTGACGTGCTGCCGGGCGAACAGGATCAATTTCGAGCCGTGTTCACGGAGCAATGATTCAGCCATGTCGGCGTCATGCGTCAATCGGCTCCCTCAAGGATGTAGACCGCCCAATCGAGGACTTGTGCGAGCTCAAAGAGAAAAAATGTGAAAAAAGTCAGATTTCCTGATCCGCGCCATCATCGATCGAGTTTGAGTCCGCAGCCGGGGCACTGCTTGTCGGCCGGTTCGATCAGTGTCTCACATGAAATGCAGCGAAAGGGTTGGCTGTCTGCTCGTCGTCTGGCTTTGGCCCACTTGCGAGCGCCACGCTCGCCGACGATCACCTCGTAGAGAAATCGGACCAGACGGTATCCCACACCAATCACCAACACGACGCCGGCCAATAGGGCAAGGATTTCGAACTGGGATTCGGACATGAGCGCTCTTCGTTCTGACCACGCAATCGATTCGCGTCAACCCGTCGTGCCAAACGTGGCGACCATAGCGAGCACAATCGTCGCCGACACGCCGGAGAAGATGGTCGTCCAGAACACACAGTCTGCGGCGAGGTCGGCGTCGCCCTCCAATTCGAGGGTCAGCAACAACACATTCACCGCAGCCGGCGCAGCGGCGGCGATCACCAACTGCCCGCCCGGCCAGGGCCACATCCCTGTCACCGCCACGAATCCCGCCGTCACCGCGGGCAACATCACCAACTTGATCAGCAACACCGGCCCCACATATTTCCAACGCGGCCAGCGCGCGCTCTGAGCCAACTGCGCGCCCAACGTCAACAACATGATCGGCACCGTCGCGTCGGACAACAGTTCCACCGGATAAAGCACAGCTTGCGGCGGAATGATTTCGTAATCACGACAGATAAACGCGCCGACAATCGCATAGATCATCGGCAGTTTGAAGTACCCGGTCAGGGCGCGCTTCACGCCGTCACCTTTCGTGATCGCCAGCACGGTGTAACCGAAACACCACAGCACCAGGTTGGAAATCATGACGCAGAGCGCTTGAATCTCTACCCCCTGCTTCGGCTCGCTCATACCTTCAAACGTGAGCTCCATCGGCCCTTCGTAAACCAGTTCGGCGACCGGGATGCCGAAATTGCCGGCGTGGTGGTCA
>JANQKH010000247.1 GCA_028281215.1 Phycisphaeraceae bacterium
CACGCCCAGCATCGGTTCGGCCGCCAGTTGAATCAGCCGATCGCCGAACCCGCTGGCCGCCACGCTGGTCCACATGAGCATGAAACTGCCGTTCCGCCACAACGGGCGCGCCGGTCGTTCGTCGAGTGGCAGGGGGTCAACCATGGAAGGGGAACACTAGCAGAACGATCGGATCAGGTGAAACCCGTGCGTGGGCGCGCGGTCAAGTCAGGCGTCGTCCATTTTTTCCAACGCTGTCCAAAGCGCCTCCAGCAAATCGGCCGGTGGAAGAACATGCCCTTGGCCCAGTTTTTCCAACGCGACCACCATGGGTTTGACCGCTGAGAGATACCCTTCGCGATACGCACTGACCAGCAGTGACACCGTGCCCTCGCATTTGATGAAGCTGAGTTTCGCCTTCTCTTTGATTGGGCCGTCGATCAGCACGAGCGAAGCAGGCACGGCAATCGCCAGACGGAGCGTAGCCGCCTCAGAGGCCGAGGTGTGATGTGGATGGGCGATCCGTTCCGGAAGCACCTGTTCGGGGCGGTCGCCGGCGACATACAGCCACGGCAGGGCAGGGCAGGCGGTGAAACCCGTCTCCTCAATCGCCTGTTCATCGATCGCTGCGGCAGGTGTTTCGCCGTCTGCCAGTAGCGGTTCGACCGCCCGATAGTTTTCCAGTCCGATCACGGCGTTGCCGTAGAGTTGGCGGATCAGGTCCAGTTTGCGAATCGTCGCCAAAGCGGTGAAGGTCGTCTCGCTAACCACGACCGGGCCGTCAGGATGGGTCAAAGTCTTGCCGGGCATGGAATAATGAGGGCGATAATTCAGTTGGTGGGTTTGAGCGGGAACGGGAAAATCGTTGCCGAATGACGCATTTGGTCGAAGAACGACCTCAGCATATACTACGAATCGCCCAGGGGGCGCTGTGTCCCTTTGAACACCAAGGTTCCGGGTCGGGAAACTCTGGAACCAAACAACTATTCAGGAGTTTAACCATGCAAAAGTTTATCGCACTCGTTGCCGTGTTGGCTTTGACCGCGTTCATCGGTTTTGCGGACGCCGCCAAGAAGGAAGCCAAAGTCGCCAAGGAATCGGAAGCCAAGAAGGTGCTCAATGACAAGTGCCCGCTCAGTGGCCGCGATGTCAATGCCTCCAAGACCTCGGATTACAAAGTTGAATTCTGCTGCAACAACTGCAAAGGTAAATTCGACAAAGCGCCCGGCAAGTTCATCGCCAAAGCCGCCAAGGGCGAAAAAGGCAAGTGCATTTTCAGCGGCCGCGACGCCAAAGCCAGCACGACCCTGACCGTCGGCTTCTGCTGCGGCGGATGCAAAGGCAAATTCGACAAAGACCCGGCCAAGTTCATCGCCAAGGTGAAGCCGGCTGAAAAAGAAAGTTGATCCCGACGAAAAATGAAATCATAAAAACCTCGCCGCAAGGCGGGGTTTTTTCACGCGCCCAACAAGGTGTCACTCTTCGTTCGTCTTGTGTTCAACCAACGGCTGCACCACCTGCCACGCTGTCCGTTGAAACAACTTTGCGTACTGCGCTTGCAATCGACACAGGGTGCGCGTGCGGCCGTTCTGCTTCACCGTCAGCGATCCGGGCAACCCTTCGGGCGACTGTTTGTAAATCATCGCGAAAAAAACGCACGCCGATAGATATGTACCATGCGTTGTCGGATGGCTTCGGTCTTTCTGATGAAGCTTGACATGGACCTGCCCTTTGAGCACGGCCTCCCACGCTAGACCGACCGGCGCTACCGGCGCGTTCAGTTGCTTGCCCATGCCCTGGTAGGTGTCGCGTATCTTCGCCTGATTCTCCGGTTGATGCTCGCGCGCCCAAGTCATGTAAAACAGCGGCGTCGTCTCCTCCGCTTGAATCAGTTTGCCCAGCATGACGCCATACTTGTGCGTGACCTTCGGATACAGGAATGGCATCTGGCTCTGCTCCTGAAGCACGATGTAATCCCACGGGCCGTCCTGGATCATGGTCTTGGCGGTGGATCTTTCATCATCGTGATGGCGTTGCAATGTCCATCCCCCGCGCGTGGACCGGGCTGTTTCGATCGGGCGGTCGACCTTCGCCTTTCGGCTCATCGCTGCCAGCATGCCTGGCAGGTCGTTGACCGTCGTGTAGCTGTTGCCAATGAACAGGATGCGAATCGGCTTGGGTTTCTTCTCCGGGGACGCTGGTTCTGCGGCGCAGAGACCGGTGGCCAATAGAACGACCAGGATGCTGATCACAGTTCGATTCATGGAAAAATCCTTGGGAAAAATACGTGGCGGTCACTGATCAATGGACCGTTTATCATGAAACCATTTCACCACAAGGTACAATAAATATTGTCCCGGCGAGGCCGCCTCATGCATGCCGATTCACGATGCACCGTTCGCATTCTAGCCTTGGGATTCGCTCTTTTTACCGGCATCTTCGTCCAGGCTGAAACGCCTTTGCGAGATGTGATCGACCGCGAAATCCAAGCTGGTTGGATTTCGAAGAAACTCAAGCCCGCGCCGCCGGCGAGTGACGCCGTATTCCTCCGGCGCGTTTACCTCGATTTGGTCGGTACGATTCCCACGCACGATCAGGCCAAAGCCTTTCTGGATGACACCTCGGCCGACAAACGTTCAAAACTCATCGATCAACTGCTGGACGATCCACGATTCGCTCGGCACCAGGGTGATGTGTGGGACATGGTCCTTTTCGGCCGCAACCCGCCCGGGTTTGATGCCCGCAACCGCGACGGCTTCAAGCGCTGGATCGCGGAGCAGTTCATAAAGAACACACCGTGGGATCAGGTCGTCAAAGCGATGCTGCTTGCCGAGGGCAACACCGCCGACGACGGCGCGCCGATGTTCCTCGTGCAGTACCGCCGCAAGCCGGAGGCGGCCGTGCAGGCGATCACGCAGAAGTTCCTCGGCGTGCAGTTGCAATGCGCGCGGTGTCACGATCACCCATACGACGATTGGACGCAACTCGACTTTTACGGAATGGCGGCGTTCCTCGCACGCATCGACGTTGTTGAACTCGGCAAGAAAGGCAAAGAGAAAAAACTCGTCATCGGTGAGCAACCGGTCGGCGATATCAACTTCACCGGACCGGCCGCCGAGCAAACACCCGGCAAGAAAGGCGTGCCGGTCAAGCCGAAGTTCCTGCACGGCAAGTCGCTGGACGAACCGAAGATGGACAAGGATGTCAAGGAGATCAAGTTCAAGTCCGGTACGCCGCCGCCGAAGCCGAAGTTCTCACGCAAGGATCAACTGGCCAAGTGGGTCGTCGCCGAGAACAACCCCTACTTCGCCCGCGCGCTGGCCAACCGTGCCTGGGCGCAGTTCCTCGGTCGCGGCATCGTGCACCCGGTAGACGATATGTCCGCCAGCAACAAGCCGACGCATCCGAAACTGTTGGAGGCGATCACGCAGCAGCTCATCGCCCACAAGTTCGACGTCAAATGGCTCATCCGCGAAATCGTCAACAGCGAGGCGTATCAGATCGGCGAGACCGGCGATGCGACCGAAGCCGCACCGCAGTGGTACCAACGCGCCCGCATTCGCCCCCTCTCAGCGGAAGAAATGACTGACACATGGCGCGTGGCGAACAACTACCCTGCTACTGACTCAAAGTTCAAGGAACGTCTCGAGAAGGGCGACCGTTACTATCCGCTCACCAGCGGCTACGTCCTGCGTTTTCTCGGCGAACCCGCCAACGGGCAGGGCAACTTTCAGGGCGGCCTGCACGAACACTTGTTCCTCAACAATGGCGGCATCAGCAAGGTACTCACCACCGGAAAGGGTGGGCTCGTTCATACCATTGTCAACAGCAAAGAACCTTGGCCTAAACGGATCGATCATCTGTTTCTTTCGGTGTTGTCACGCTATCCCACGGATGCCGAACGGGAGAAGTTTGTCGCGTACATGAACGTCGAAGGTCGCAAGGACACACCCGTACGCGAAGCGGTCTGGGCGCTGATGACATGCAGTGAATTCCGTTTCAACCATTGATGCTTCGACCTGTTTCGCGTGCGATCGAAGATCGCCGTTCCTCAAGGGCAATCACCATGCACAACCCATGCCCCACCCACGAACACGTCTCCCGCAGGGCACTGCTTAAAGGCACGCTCGGCGCCGCGACCAGTGCGGCGACCGTCGCGCCCTTCATGAACTGGGGCAACCTGTTCAATAGCCAATCGCACGCCGTCGAGGTCGGTAGGGACGCCAAACATTGCATCCTGCTCTGGATGAACGGCGGGGCCAGCCAGTTTGAAACGTTTGACATGAAAGTCGGCCGACCGACCGGTGGATTGTTCCAGGAAATCAAAACCAACCTGCCCGGCGTGCGCATCTGTGAACTGCTGCCCAGGATGGCGAAGATGATGGACAAGATTACCGTCATCCGATCGATGCGCACGTCGCAGATCGATCACCCCGGCGGCATTCACCTGATGCACACCGGCTATTCCGAGCAGGCGAACGTGGAGTTCCCGGAAGTGGGAGCGATCATGGCCAAGTACCTGGGTCGTGACGAAGCCCAATTGCCGAACTTTGTGAAGATCAGTTCGCAAGGCAACACCGGCGCGGGTTTTCTGGGGCCGAAGTATCAGCCGTTCAGCATGAATCAGGATTGCCGCCTGCCGCCGTTTGCCAGTACGAACTTGCAGGCAAAGGACGACAATCGCCGCCACGCGTTACGCGGTTTCATGGAGGATCAATTCGCCAAGCGAACCAGCGCGGCGCCGCCACAGATGCACCGCGGCGCCAACGACGCCGCCCGTCGACTGGGCGCGGCCAAGCAGGTGTTTGACATCGATTCGGAATGGCAAAAGAACAAAGACCTGTACGGCGACAGCCTGTTCGGTCGCCGTTGCATGATGGCGCGGAAACTGATTGAAAACGGCGTCGCGTTCGTTGAAGTGGGGCAGTCCGGCTACGACACTCACGCCGACAACTTCAGCGGGCACAAAGGTCTGCTTCCGCCAATGGATCACGCCTGGGCCGGCTTGCTGACGGACCTCGAACAGCGCGGCCTGTTGGAAAAA
>JANQKH010000249.1 GCA_028281215.1 Phycisphaeraceae bacterium
GAGACATTACAACACGGTGCGGCCTCACAGTTCACTGGGCTATCGACCACCGGCGCCGGAAGCGATTCAGCCTTGGTCACCAGGCTCCGGGGCTACGCCCCTCCGCCTGTCGACCAAGGCTGAGCAGGAACAACTGGTAACATAAACTGTGGTATCACTCGTGGGGGCAGGTCAGTGTCGTTGGCGTGCAACACTTCAAGGACCGCGCAAGGAGAATGAGGGATTTCCAAGCCCTTTCAATACTCGCCACTTCAATAGATGTCGCACGGTTAATTGATGTCTGTGATACTGGTGGGAGTACAGAATGAGAGATCTTCACGGGCTTTTTGAGAGTTGGAGTTCAGTCCGATTATTCTTCAAGCGCGTCGTAGCATTCGTCGAATGAGTAGGTTTCCAATGAGCAAAGAATCACAGAATAACCCTGATCATGCTGCGCGAAGGCGATCTGAACTGGCTCGGCTCCGTAACTCAACCATTCTTGCAATACATATGGTTCTCGATGCAATAGAGTCGATAAACCGTGACTGTCGGCCCACCGCGATGACGCTCTGGCGACGCCCAAGGCTAAGGTGTTCCCACAGACCGTAACCGACGTAACGCGACAGAAAGACTTTTTACGTGCCGGCATCGCCCGAGAAGAGGTTGTGACGGATAAGGCCGGTGAGCCGGTGATGATCGGCAAGGGCAAACGCCGGCGCCCTAAGACGCGGATCGTCTGTGAAGATGCCGATGGCCGCGTGATCGACCTGCACGCGATGCGGACAACACTAGGGACGAACCTGGCCCGCGCCGGTGTCGCCCCACAGCTAGCGCAGCGGATCATGCGGCACAGCGACTACCGAACGACGTTGAAGTACTACACCGTGCTTGGCCTAACTGACACGGCGAAGGCGATCGAATCCTTGCCGACGATCGACACGCCCACAACGCAATCCGCGAAGGTAATCGGCACGCACGACGCTACCGCCGGCGATGACCCCCAACAGCACCCCCGCCAACAGTCCCAACAACGCGCACGCGAAACAGCGCGACCAAGCGCAGCAACACGCGACGAACGCGCAAACGTGATCGGAAGCGTGGACGATGGTAAGTCAAGTAATGACGCGAGGCTACGCGACAAGGCGCGAAGTAATGCTACAATGTGCAACACCCCTGCGGGCGTAACTCAATTGGTAGAGTGTCAGCCTTCCAAGCTGAATGTTGAGGGTTCGAGTCCCTTCGCCCGCTTAAAAAGTAAACCGTTGCAGGTTCATGCCTTGCAACGGTTTTTTCGTTTCATCAAGGCATGAAAAACTGCCCGAAATCAAAAAGTGCGTCACAATGTGCGTCACTTTGATTATCGATAGTGGCATCAACCAACTAAAAGAGTACTTTTCAACCTTGGCAATAGCTAAGTGCCAATACTTCAAATACGTTTGAGGGATATACTCGCAGGCCAAGGACTGCGGCGTGGCGTAAAATATGCATAGGCGACATATCTGGCCAAGGCTGGTACTTGAGACTAGAGCATTGAAGAGACAAACACACAAACGCGGTCGAACTCACGGCAATCGCCGTGTTGCTCACAAAGTTGTGGTGCTTGTGTATCCGCAAATTGACCTCCTTGATTTAGCCGCCCCTCTCGAGGTCTTTCATCTTGCAAACCTTAATCTCAATGATGCAGAGCCGAAACGGGGAGTGGCCTATGAGGTGAAGTTGATCGGCGTTGGTTCGTCCGATTTGATTCAGACTGGTTGCGGCATACCTGTTTCTGTTTCGCAAAGCATTCATGATTTTCGTGGAAAGGTAGATACGCTCATTGTGCCGGGCGGAGAAGCGTGGAGTCTCGGTGAGGATGCGCTGTTCATGAAGCGATTCTTGCGACTTGCCGAGCGATCCAGTCGAGTCGCTTCGGTTTGCACGGGAGCATTTTTGATTGCCGATGCAGGCTTGTTGAGTGGCAAATCCGCGACGACACACTGGCGTGCCTGCGACATGCTGCAAGAACGTCATCCTGACATCAACGTGGATGAGGATGCGTTGTTCGTCCAGCAAGGCAATATCTTCACTTCGGCAGGCAGTACCGCTGGAATCGACTTGATGCTCCATTTAGTCCAGCAAGATCATGGTCGGGAAACTGCCATGCGTGTCGCCCGTGACCTTGTGGTGTTCTTGCATCGTCCAGGAGGTCAGTCTCAGTTTAGTGAAACGCTGCGTAATCAAGCTACGGCAACGGGCTCCATCGCAGACCTGCTTCCATGGGTCGCGAACCATTTGGCAGACGATTTGCGTGTCGAAATTCTCGCTGACCGCTGCAATATGAGCTTACGCAATTTTGTCCGCCAGTTCCCCAAGGTAACCGGCAAAACGCCCGCGAAATACATCGAGTTGTTGCGAGTCGAGGCGGTCAAGCGGCAATTGGAGCAATCCACGGACAGTCTTGATGAGATCGCAACGCTGACCGGATTTGGTAGTGCCGATGCCATGCGCAGAAGCTTCCAGCGCGTCACGGGCGTGAATCCAACACAGTACGCAAGCACCTTCGGGACGTCGGCTGATGATGGATAAACACGCCGCACCCTGTCATTCTGGTTCCGCTGACGGCATTCACGAGTGACCGAACCTCCGAGTTTCACGATTCGGTTTGGCTTTGCATGGTCGTCAATCCTTCGATAGCCGAAGTTGACCTCCGTTATCGACAAGGATCAATTTAAAACCCATAGAGATCACAACGACCGGGTGCCAGGTTATCGAATGGCAATTGGCGTAAAAAGTCGTACGCATGTCCTTTACGCCATTTGGGTGTTTTACAACAATCACTTCGAAGCCACGGCGTTCAACGTGATGCGCCAAACATTCTCACCCATAAAGGAACATGAAATGGACACGAACAACAATGCGCTGAATAGAAGAGGATTCGTCGGATCTGCAGCCGCGCTGGCAGGCGCCGTTGGCGTAACGGCCGTGACGGGACATGCCGCCACGAAAGACAAGGAAGTACAAAAGGGCAAGCATCAGATGCCATCCCCCCACAACAAACGAAAGCCCGTCGTGGGAATGCTTCTACACCCTGGCGTGACGCTGCTGGACCTGCTCGGCCCGCAGACCGTTCTTGCTCCCTCTTGCGAAGTCCATTTGGCGTGGAAGAACACTGACCTGCTCGAAACCGATACCGGCATCGTGATGAAAGCGTCATGCACGTTCGCCGACTGCCCCAAAGACCTGGATGTCCTGTTCGTACCCGGCGGGTCATTTGAGGTGATGCGTGATGCTGATGTGCTGACATTCCTGGCCGACCGGGGAGCGAGGGCGAAGTGGGTCACGAGCGTTTGCGGGGGATCCATCGTGCTGGGGGCGGCGGGGCTCATGCGGGGATATAAGGCGACTTCCCATTGGGCGGCGCGTGAACTCTTGGCCATGTTCGGGGCGACGCCGGTGGAAGCCAGGGTTGTGACCGACCGCAATCGAATATCGGGTGGTGGAGTGACAGCCGGGATCGACTTCGGTCTCGTGTTGCTGGCGGAGCTACTTGGCGAGGATGTTGCAAAGATGACGCAATTGGCGTTGGAGTACGACCCGGCACCGCCATTCGACGCCGGCACTCCGAAGAAGGCTGGCCCAGCGGTCATGAAGAGTTTTCAGAAGTGGTTCGGGGCAGCGGGGAACACGCTGGGTCCAATGTGCGCCGCCGCTGCCAAGGACATGGGCAAATACACGCCGGTGGCGAAGTAGTGGTTGTTGATTCAGGGATAAATTCATAACTCACGGAGTTACATTCGGGAAGACCTGCTTAATAGCCTTTTATCGTTCCCCGGAATCAGGGCCAAACAGAATGCTTTCTCTTTCACCTACCTGCATCCGGGGAATTACTTCCTAACCATCGCTGCCGATATGGATAGTGATAGTCATCCATCGCCCGGCGACGTCACACATGCCCAGACAACGGTCGAGCGTAAGCCAAAAACCAGTCAGAATGTCACGATCAAAAATCTCACAGTCAAGAACTGATCCAACACCACACGACCTTTCGCCTTCCTGTGATGCGGCCGGATTGAAGGAAGACGCATGAACCTGATGTCATTGCTTGAAGTGGATGCCGCCTCCCCGCCGCAAATGGAATTCGAGATCGAATCAGGACTACTGTCGACTACCGTTTTGGGATTGCTGAATTGATAGCATCGATGTATTAGCAAGCGATGTCGATTCAACGCTTTGCGCTCAGCAGTGCCAACCGGCTCTGAGGTGGGTGCTGCTGTCTCACAGGATGGCATACGTGAACCAATTACTCCAACCATACGTGGTAGTGCTTTTCGCCACTGTGAAGAACAAAAAGCTCTTGGGGTTTCAGGCCTGAACAGCACGCCTTTTCAGCAATGGCAGCAATATCGATGTTGTGTTCGGTCAGTCTGGCAAGCACTTCGCCGGGAATCAATTCAGCCAAACGTGCGGCTTCGGTGGCAGGCATGGACACATCGACCAGACGCGATTCGTTGGCCGATACCCTGACTCGCAACAAGGTTGCCGTTTGATCAAATGACTGAATGGTTCGATCATTCGACTTGATTGCTGGAGGATCGAAAGCACCTGTGGCGTCCAACATATGTGATCCAACCGCTTCTCGAAGGGTGTTCCAAAACGGTAACCCAACGCGAAGTTTGACGATGTGATGGATGACTCCGGAAAATCCACGGATAAATAAGAGCAACTTACTCGGCCCCGCGGACCGGAACCACCAGCGTAGTTCGCCGAGAAGTTCTTTCATTCGATTGCTTAGATTCCAATGTTTCGGGAAAAACACCTCGTCCCGCACGAATGGTTCTACAAGTAGCCTGGCGATTGCGGGGAGTGTGTCAGCAATAGGTTTGAGTTTATCGGCATCGAACCCCATGGCGGCAAGGCATGCCAGTGGATCGGTTTGGTCGTTTCTGCGTGCACCGAGAATCATCTTCAAGAGCGCGAGACGTGATGTTCTGTCAACCGTTACAGTGGAACCAAAGTCGTACATGACCACTTCCGAGCCTGACGGACCACGGCGAACCTTGATATTTCCCTGATGTGGATCGGAATGAATTTCGCCAAGAACGAACAAACTTTTCAGTAGCGTTCGCAGAAGTGTTCGCGCAAGGCGCTCTCGCTCATGCATTGGCCAAGTGTGTGCCGAGTCGAGTGAGTTTGCGGATTCCCAATGTTGAACCAGAACTGTATGACCGCAGTGTTCAGGTATTACTTGAGGAACGACGAGGCCGTCCCCGTTAAGAGCGTCAGCGAATCTTTCTTGCCGTTGCATCTCGCTCTGGTAATCGAGTTCACGGTCCATGTTTTGTTTGAGTGTCATTTTGTATGACGACAAATCGAAGCCCCATTTCCGGACGGGACCAGCGCCGGGCAGCAATCCAGCTAATTTCATTTCGGCTTCGACGGCCTGTTTGATGTCCGGGTACTGAATCTTGATGGCGACTTCACGACCATCCCTCAATACTCCACGATGGACCTGACCAAGCGAAGCGGCGATTCCGCTTGGATCCACATCTTGGAAGATTTCGGTAAGTGGTCTGGCGAGGCTTGCCTCGAGAATCGGCTCCATTTCCGCCCAGGGTCGAGGCTCGATGCCTTCAACGAGCGAACTGAACTCCTTCTGGTCTGGCATGCCTGCAATGAACTGGCCGGCCTTCATCGGCACGCCGCGTGCGTCCGCCATGAGTCTGGCAAGTGTGACTTTGGCACGCCGTCTCGCATCCTCTGAATTCGCCTTGGTCAATTTTCGGGCCGCATGGGCGATGCGAACTACAGTACCCGTTCGCCGAATCGTTGAAATGGTTGACTTCAATCCCATGTGAATCATCAATCTTGACGTGGAAGTGTTATATCGGCTGGGGTTGGTGTTTTGCTTCAACCGCGTCAATGATCGCACCGGAAATATCATCAAGCGAAACGACTTTATCCACTCCTCCCAGTTTGATCGCTTCACGCGGCATGCCGAATACGACACAACTTGCTTCATCCTGCGCGATGGTTCGCGCACCCGCGTCGTGCATCGCTTTGAGGCCGGCGGCGCCGTCCTGCCCCATCCCTGTCATGATCACACCGACGGCATTTCGGCCCGCCGTCTTGGCGACGGATTTGAAAAGAACATCAGCGGAAGGCCGATGACGACTGACATGCGGGCCGTCCTTGATCTGGGCTTGATAAACGGCTCCGGAACGACGCAATAGAAGGTGATAGTTACCGGGTGCTACCAGTGCTGTTCCGGGCGTCACCGAATCACCGTCCTCTGCTTCTTTGACGTGGATGGTTGACTCTCGGTCTAGACTCTTCGCAAAGGAAGCAGTGAATCCTTTCGGCATGTGTTGCACGATCAGAATGCCGGGGCAGTTTGCGGGCATTTGAGGTAACACATAGCGCAGTGCTTCCGTGCCGCCCGTTGACGTACCGATGGCGATGATTTTATTCGTTGTTCGTTTCAATGCAGTCGGCGGTGCTGTCGGAGCGATTCCGGCAGCGCGGGCCGCGGGTTTGACAATCTTCGCATGCGCAGCAGCTTTGACCTTCTCTGTCAGTTCACGGCCAAGGTCACCGACCGTGTAGGCTGAACCCGGTTTGCACATCACATCCACCGCACCAGCCTGGATCGCTTCCATTGCCAGGTCGCTCCCGGCCTCCGTCAACGAGGAAATGATGATGACAGGCATGGGCTGGTAGTGCATCAGCTTTCGCAAAAATGCGATGCCGTCCATGCGGGGCATTTCCACATCCAATGTGATGACATGTGGTTTCAACTCGACAATCTTGTCCCGTGCAACGTAAGGATCCGGTGCCGTACCGACGACCTCAATGGCTGGATCCCGCGACAGCTCCTTTGTCAGGATTTGACGGACAACAGCAGAGTCGTCTACCACAAGGACACGAATTGGTTCACGGCCGGATAACACGAAGTAACTTCCTTCCGCATTCAAGCAGCGGTGTTAGATATCAGTTGCACCAAAACGGGGTTTTCATCGACCCAAAATGCAATCGAAGCGGGCTCCTGTGTTTTTTCTTTCCATGACCTCACGTCCAACGTTGTAACGACTGGAGGAGTCAACTTGAAGACAGGGTCATCCCCTGCGATGGTTGTGAGTAGTTGGCCGGTGGAAACGTTCGCCAGTTCACCGAACGCATCTCGAGCGATTTCATCAGCATTGGGATCAGTCGGATCCAGCGAGAGGAGATTCGAGGCCAGTTCGTTGGCGAAGGCCTGTGGTGCGACCAGGACAATCTTGCCTGCGAGCGGACCGTCAAACTCGACCGATGCCTGCAAAACCGAAGTAGGTTCGTCTTCAAACTCCGATGCGTCAGCCTCGTCACCAAACATGAAAGCCTGGTCTTGGAGAACATCACAGAAGGTCTTGACGATCGATTCGCGTTCAGTGTTAAACATGGGCTTTCCCCAGGATATTCTGAATCAGCTCACTAAACTGCTCGGGCTGGAAGGGCTTTCTCAAAAACCCCGCAACACCGAGGCCGGTCAAATGTTGGATCACGGTTGAACTACCTTCCGTCGAGATAACCACGACCGGCGTCGATTTGAGAACACCATCAGAGGCAAGTTGCTCAATCATCTCCACACCGCCCATCACGGGCATGTTGATGTCGGCGAGAATGAGATCGACCCAATTCTCTTTCAAGCGATCGAGCGCCTCCCGGCCATGCTCGGCTTCGTGGATATCGCCCAACGGGAGGCCGGACAATTGCAAGGTTTTTGCAACCACCGCGCGAACGACCTTTGAATCGTCGACAATGAGAATGTTGAATGCCATAGCGATTCGACCTCCTCTGTATTACAGGCTGGTCTCTACCCTGTATCGGCGTATTTTCACATCACCTGACGCGATGGAGAGGGACATCGTGCGGGGATCCTGCCCGCCGGTGTCCTCCCCGGCAATGAGCAACTCGTTCTTCCAAAGAACCTTTCGCAGCACAGTAAGATTGCGTTCGCCGATCTTGAATCGACCAACCTGGTCCATCGGGTGCCCGCCGCCGGCAACCTTGACTTGGAGGCGCTGCTTATCGGCACCGTGATCCAATACCGATTGGATCAGCGCAACCACACCTACATCCGTAAACATGAAAGGACGATCGGCGGCTTTATTGGGATCCATTTTGGACATAGGCAACATACAGTGGATCAATCCGCCGACCTTTGCCTGCTCGTCGTAAAGACTCACCCCAATGCAGGAGCCCAACGAATGCGTCACGAGGATGTCATTCGCATCTTGCGATACGGCCATGTCGCCGATGCCGACGTGGCGCTGGATTGGCTCAGCTTGCACAAAATTCTCAATCATGCAGTTTGTTTCCCTCGACGCTACTTGATGGGTTGGTAGACGGTGCCGCCCAAGGGTTTGAAGAGGTCCGCCGACCGATTCAGACTTTCGGAATGCCCGACCATCAGGAAGCCATCGGGTCGAAGAAGGCGATGGAACTCTCGAATCAAGGCATCACGGACTTTGTCGTCAAAGTAAATCATCACATTGCGACAAAAAATGATGTCCATCGGGCCGCACATGGGGAACGGCGGCTGCGAGAGGTTTAGGCGCTTGAACAGGATCGACTGTCGAATCCGATCAGCCATCTGGTAGCGGGTTTCACCACGGTCTTGGATTGCACGAAGGAACCGCCCACGCTGCTGTTTAGGGATGTTTTCAATACGCGATTCGGAGTAAATCCCTTGTTCCGCCTCAGTCAATACACGTGTTGAGATATCCGTGGCAAGAACCCGCCAATCGACCTGCCGGCGAGAAGCGTCGACCGTTTCGGCGAGT